>NZ_JBSFWT010000084.1:0-31859 GCF_053594975.1 Streptomyces sp. NPDC002537 | reverse complement strand
ATGGTGGACCTGGACTCCAACCCCACCAAACTCATCGAGATCGTCGAGATCGGCAAGCAGCTCCTCATCACCCGCGGCGCGCTGACCACCTTCTCCATCGCCAACGACGTCGCGAAGTACTTCGCGATCATCCCCGCCATGTTCGCGGTGGCCTACCCCGGCCTGGACAAGCTCAACATCATGAGCCTGCACTCGCCGCAGTCCGCGATCCTGTCGGCCGTCATCTTCAACGCACTGATCATCGTGGCCCTGGTACCACTCGCCCTCAAGGGCGTCCGTTACCGGCCGATGAGCGCCGACGCGATGCTCCGCCGCAACCTCCTGGTCTACGGCCTGGGCGGGCTTATCTCCCCGTTCATCGGCATCAAGATCATCGACCTGCTCATCTCCCTCATCCCTGGCATCGGGTGACCTCCATGAACACTTCCGTACGCAGCACGGCCCGCCTGCTCGGCGCGGGCCTGCGGGCCCTGCTCGTCCTCACGGTCATCTGCGGTGTGGTCTACCCGCTGGTCGTCACCGGCATCGCCCAGGCCGCCTTCAACAACAAGGCCAACGGCTCCGAGATCAAAGTCGACGGCAAAACCGCCGGGTCCGCACTGATCGGGCAGCGTTACGACCTCCCCAAGAAGAACCCCGACGATCCGCAGGAAGCGGCGGTGCCGGACCTGAAGTGGTTCCAGCCCCGTCCGTCCAACGGGTTGGCCGCCAACACCATCAATACCCAGTACAAGCTGCTGGTCTCCGGTGCGACCAACCTCGCCGCCGACAGCGAGAAGCTGGTCCAGCAGGTCAACGACGCCAAGGCCGCTGTCGTCAGGGACAACTCCACGGCCGACTACAAGGTCAAGCCGGAGGACGTTCCGGCGGACGCGGTCACCTCGTCCGCCTCCGGCCTGGACCCGGACATCTCTCCCCAGTACGCGAAGATCCAGGCCCACCGGGTCGCCGAGCACAACCTCCTTGGCCTCAACCAGGTGGAGAAGCTGGTCGACGAGAACACCGACGGCCGCGTTCTCGGCTTCATGGGTGAGCCCCGGGTGAATGTCCTCAAGCTCAATATCGAGCTGAAGAAACTCATCGAGAACAAGTGAACAGTGCGGGGCGGCGAGCTTTTCTCGTCGCCCCGCATCGCATACGGCTCGCGGGAGCGAGACGACAGAAAGGTGATACCGATGCCCCGGGTGTTGGTGGTCGAGGACGCCCCGCAACTCGTACGGGCTCTTGTCAACAGCTCAGAGGCGGGTGAGTTCGATTTCGACACGGCATCGGACGGGGCGACCGCCGTACGGCTGGCCCGTGTGCTCCGTCCGGACGTGGTGCTGCTCGATCTCAGTCTGCCCGACGCGGACGGCTGCGACGTGATCAAGGAATTCCGGGACTCGAGGAGCCCGGTGCCCATCGTGGCGGTATCGGCCCGCAAGAGCCCCTGCAGGGCGGTAGAGGCACTCGACGCGGGAGCCGACGATCACCTCACCAGGCCGTTCGGCATGGCCGAGCTGCTGGCACGAGTGCGGGCCGCGTCTCGCCGTGTGAGCGGCACGCTGCCGGGCATGCACGCGGCGACGGTCAGGACAGCGGAGCTGACGATCGACCTGCAGGCGAGGACGGTCAGCCGGAAGGGGAATGAAGTCCGTCTCAGCCCGACCGAATGGAAGCTGCTGGAAGTACTGGTCCGCAACTCCGGCCGGCTGGTCCGTCAGGGACAGTTGGTACGTGAGGTGTGGGGCCCCAGACGCAACGAACAAGCCAGCAACCTCCGTGTCTGCATGGCCCAGTTGAGGCGCAAGATCGAAGCGGACCCCTCGCGGCCCCGGCATCTCATCACTGCGCGGGGCATGGGATACCGATTCGACAGCTGAAATGGCCATGATGGCCTGATCGGTCGCCGGGTGGCCTGTCTCCCAGCTTTCCGAAGTGCTATTTCAACGGCGAAGGCACGTACCGGCTGTCCACGACCTATGGAGACATGTCCACCTATGGGTGACGGGTTCCGGACGGTTTCCACTTGTAGCGTCGGGAACGGAATCAGTTTCGCCGCGGAGCTCGAGGTCGAGTCTTTATGGCACCTTCAGGGAGGAAGGCGATGAGGGAGATCTGTTCGAGCGTGAGTTTCCATGACTCGGGTGAACGTGAGGTCTTCCAGGATCATGGCGCCGGATACCGATGGAAGACTTCACGGTCCACGAACGACCTGCACTTCCGTGCCATGCCGGAGCAGTGCCGGATCGTGGTCGGGGAGAGGTATTTTCTCTTTCTGTGCGACCGGAACGAACACTTCGACTCCCTTGAGATCTTCGTGCATGCCCGCAAGGACGGCCTCGGGTTCCGTGGATTCGCTCTGCTCCCGGCCGATGGACGTGAATACATCATGGAACTGGCCTCGGAGAGTGGTGGCTCCTGCGGTCGGATGGATCTTCTCTACGAGGGTCGCGAGTGGGAAAGCGACATCGTGTGCTCGCCCATCAAGGGTGTTGTCCCTGATGGCTATTACGACCTGTCGGCTGTCAGAGGAGCTGTTACCTTCCGCCTGTCCGGTGAGGCGCTGCCCCGGCTCGGCTGCGAAGAGCTGCCCTTTGTTGACCTGCCGGAGGTCGAGCCGGACGGTGGCATCGTTTCCGGACCGGAGGGTCGGCAAGGCCCCGCGGGGGAGGGGGCTCCATTTTCCTGGCTGTGCGGCACAGCGCCCGCGGAGACATGGGACGCGGTGTTCGAGATCGCGGGCAACAGGGCGCGGGGCATCCTTGCCCACTATCCGGGCAGTGGGTTCACCGACGGCTTCGGAGAATGCCTTACCGCGGATGTCTCGTTGGAAATGATGAGGAAGGCACACGTGGACCTGGTGCCCATCCTCTCCAAAGTGAACTTCCGTCAGGCGGTCATTTCCTCGATGCCTGCCAAGGCGGCAGCGGCGGCATCCGGAGGGACGTCCGGATGGGGGCTCTATTCGGTGCTCTCCGAAGAAGAAATGGGCGTTCTGGACAAGGTATCCGCGGGATGCGGAGGCTTGGCCACGTCTGACGATATTTTCTTGCCCGCTCCGGGTGGGACGATGTCCATGATGGCTCCTTTGGGGAAGCTGCCTGCGGTGCGTGCCGCCGAACGAGTTGCTTCCATTCTTGGAGTGGCATCGAGCGGTGTGGCATGTGCCGAAGGCGTGCCCATGGGCGGGCGCGGCATGTCCACCGGAGGGTTCTCCCTGATGGACGGGGCCCTCACGCCGGTTTTCCCGCCCGGCATCGTGCGGCAGGTCCCGAAGCTGATCGAGAGCTTTGAGAGCCTTTTCTCGGGCCAGGTGCCCGGCGACGGGGAAATCGCCGAGGCGATCAAGGAGTCCTTCCGCCTGGTGATGGCGAAAGCGTCGGTGCCGCCACTGGAGTACATCGTCTCCCTGGCCGCGCGCGCCACCTACCAACACACCGTCCTGGCACAGATCTGCGCGAAGCAGACGGAGTCCGACGTGTTCCACGCGAAGACGCCGGACAGCCTGAGGCAGATCGAGGCAGAGCGGGCGGCGGCGGAGCGCATCCTGGACGAGCAGCGTCGGTGCCTCGCCCATGTCCGCGCTTCCGCCGCGAAATTCTACGAAGAACTCATCGGGCACATCCCCGAGATCAGGGGCGCGGTCGTGGCCCAGTTCCACGCATGGACCGACGAGCGCGGTGTCCACCCGAGCGGGCCGAACCGTTCCACCGACAGCCGGATACCCGAGCCGGGCCAGGGGCCCCGTCCCGATGCCGATGCCGCGCACAGCGGCAAGGAGATCCTCAAAGCCGGCATCAGTGACCATGCCTACAAGATCAGTGAGAAGCTCGGCCGGGAAGGGGTGCTCGCGGCCGAGAACATCGAGAAACTGTGCGACGTCTGGGTCTACGCGGCCGCGATGGCGCAGAAGGGCCGCCTCGCGAACTGACGAGTGCCCCGTATGAGGCCTGTGGATCGGCGGGTGTCCGGACCCTCACGGGGACGCCTCCGGATCCGGCAGCAGGAGCCCCCTTCCGCATTGGACCCTCGCCACAGCCCCCGGAGGGACCGGTCAACGCGACACCCGCCCGGTCTCACGTGATCGTGGGAGCATGAGCCCGCCCGTGTCGTCCCGCCGTGAGCGCCGAGACACCATCGCCCGTACCGCGTTCACCCGGCACCTCGCGCCGAACTGGTACGCATCGGTCATGGGCACCGCCATCGTCGCCAACGCGGGTGTCCTGCTGCCGCTGCGCGTTCCCGGCCTGAGGACGGCGTGCGCGGTGGTGTGGGCACTGTCCGCTCTGATGCTGGTGGTGCTGCTCTTCGTCCGCGGCCTTCATTGGAAGCACCACCGCGACCAGGCGCGCGCCCACCTCCTCGACCCCGCCATCGCCCCTTTCTACGGTTGCCTCTCCATGGCCCTGCTCGCCGTGGGAGGCGGCACGATGCTGGTCGGCAGTGACTGGATCGGTTCCGACGCGGCTGTGGTGGTCGACGCGGTCCTGTACACGGCGGGGACGGCCATCGGTCTGCTCGCCGCCGTGGCCATCCCGTACCTCATGGCGGTACGGCACGACATCGAACCCGGCAGCGCTTCGCCTGTCTGGCTGCTGCCTTTGGTGGCCCCGATGGTCTCCGCCGCGCTCGGCCCGCTCCTGGTTCCCCATCTGCCCGCCGGGCAGTGGCGAGCGGTGCTGCTGATCGGCTGCTACGCGATGTTCGGGGTGAGCCTGCTCGCCACCTTGGTGATGCTTCCCCTTGTCTTCGACCGGTTGCTGACCGGCCCCCGGCTACCGCTCGCCCTGACCCCGACACTCTTCCTGGTCCTCGGTCCGCTGGGGCAGTCCACGACCGCGGTCCACAAGTTCGCGGACGTTGCTCCCGGCGTGGTGCCCACGCTCTACGCCCAGGGTTTCGGCATGCTCGCCGTCCTGTACGGGGTGCCGGTCATGGGCTTCGCGATGCTGTGGCTCGCGCTCGCGACCGCGATGGTCGTACGCGCGTGGCAGCGCGGCATGCGCTTCGCGATGACGTGGTGGGCCTTCACCTTTCCCATGGGCACTTGCGTGACCGGAGCGGAGGGGCTGGCCGAGCACGCGGCGCTCGACGTCTATGTGTGGCTCTCGGCCGGGCTGTACGTGCTGCTGGTCGCGGCCTGGGCGGTGGCGGCCGTGTGCACGCTGCGCGGCCTGTTCAGCGGCGCACTGCTGCCGACTGTGGCTCCTTGAGGCCCGGGCACGTCATGAGTCGGCCAAAGGCCACCAGGTATATGCCAATGGGTGACGAGGACGGGGTCGTGCGGAACCATAGTCTGGCAGCTGCATTCACCTGATCCCTGGCGCATGGCTTCCGGAAAGACTGCCGGTCAGGCGTTCACTGGACGACCCCTGCCGAGGAGGGATCCCACGGCTATGCCCCGCACGCCGATGCCGAAAGCACCGCCGCAGGCAGCATGCGGTGCCGAAGCCCGCCCGGCGTCGCTCTCCTCGCCCGTCCCGTGGACGGACACACGGCCCGGGTGGCTCGACCGCCTGTCGCTGGGCGCTCGTGACCGGGAAGTGCTGTGGCTGTACGTGGTGACCCGGCTGGGGTTGTGGATCACCGCGTACTGCGCCGCCCCGGTATTCGCCTCGGACCCGGGGGCGAGACGGGCACATTCCATGCTGTCCATATGGGAGCGCTGGGACTGGGCTTTCTTCCAACACATAGCGGAATACGGCTACTTCGGAGGAGCCGGTGCGGCCGGAACGGCCTTTCCCGACAACCGGGAGGCGTTCTTCCCCGGCTTCCCGCTGGTGCTGCGGTTGCTGCACACCGTGGTTCCCAGCTGGGCCCTGGCAGGCCTGCTGATCTCTTTCGTCGCAGGAGCGGTGGCCGTACTGGCACTCGCCCGGATCGCCTCCCTCAGCCTTCCGCTGAAGGAGACAGGAGTGCACGCGGCGCTGTTCCTGCTGGTGTCGCCCTGCGCGGTGTTCCTGGCCGCCGGCTACTCCGAAGCGCTTTTCCTGGCGTTCGCGCTGCCGGCATGGCTCACCGCGAAGAAGGGCGACTGGCCACTCGCGGCGTCGCTGGCCGCCTTCGCCGTGTCCGTCAGGATCAGCGGACTCTTCCTCGCCGCGGCGCTGCTGGCACAGTTCCTCGTCGCGCATCGCGGACGCCACAGGTGGCGTTCCGCTCCATGGCTCGTACTCCCTTGGCTTCCGGCCATGGGCTACACCTGGTATCTGCACGCGGGCACCGGGGACTGGATGGCCTGGCGGCACGCGGAGGAACACGGGTGGTACCGGCAATTCCATCCGCCGTGGGAGACCTGGCGCAACACCTGGGCCGAGGCGTTCGCCAACCCCCGGGCCCCGGAGTACGCCGTCATGTCCGAGGCCGAGCTTGTCGCCGTGCTGGTAGGTGTCCTGCTGCTGGCCCTGCTCCTTGTGCGGCGCCAGTGGCCGGAGGCCGTCTACATCGGCCTCAGCCTGTGGGCACTGGGCACTTCCTACCGGTACATGTCCGTGCCCCGGGCCACCTTGCTGTGGTGGCCGTTGTGGACCACCCTCGCCATCTGGAGCATGCGCAGACCATGGTTCACCACCGTGTATCTGTGCCTGGCCGTGCCCTTGATGACCGTCCTCACCTTGGCTTTCACTTCGGGACGGTGGGCCGGCTGACTTGGCGGCGGCCGGTGCCCGCGAGAGGCAAGCGCGCGGACCGCGCATTCTTTCGGAGGTTCCGTGAGGGACCGACGGATACCCGGGGACATACCGATGGACGACAAGACCGGGGATCCCGGAGCCGTAGCGTTGACGACGCAGCCCGATGTGAGTGGGGTGCTCTGGGTCGTCTGAGCCGGCCCGTCGGGCTGCGCCGTGCGTGCGCCCTCCTGTCCTGTTCCGCAGGGGTGGCGCGCCTACGGCCCGAGCGGTGTTGTTTTCGGACCAGGGGACGGGTCTGAAGGTGTACGGACGTTCGGGTCCTGCGGTGGCCTGGCAGGAGCCGTCCTGTCCGGGCCACCGCACATCCCAGAAGCTTCACAGGCTGCGGCGGAGGAAACTGATCCTGACCTCCGCTGCAGGGCTGTCCCATCCCCGGGCGGCCCGGCCCCGTGACCTCGGTCAGGTCACGGGGCCTTTCACATGGGCTGGACGCGGATGCTCTGGGCCCGGGTGGGCGGTCGCGCGGTGGGATCGCGAGCCTCTGAGCGGTGCCCGGTGGCGCGGGGCGGCGAGTGTTGTTCTCGCTGCGACAGGCATTGGCCAAGGAACAGCGGGCTCCTTCTCACCGTACCGCTTCTCGGATCAGAAGAAGTCGTGGAAGAACTCATAGCGTGTGGGGTCGCCGGGCATCTTCCAGTGGAATCCCTGCTCGAAGAAGCAAGCCACGAAGTTGCTGGCGGAGAAGAAGAGCAGCACCGCCAGCGTGAAGACCGCGGCGTGGCGCAACGCCGGGGACGTGACCGAGGCGTCCCGTGGCTCACTCACATGCGTCAGCATGAGATTCACACCCGAGGCGAAGACAGCGGTACCGAAGGTGATGGCCGCCCAGGTGTAGAGATGCAGACCGAACAGGGCGCCGGCGTATCCGGGATCCGGCGGCACGATGTGCATCAGGACCTGGGCGATGGAAGCACAACTGCCGGTGATGGCGGCCACGATGGCCATGCCCCAGCCCGTGGCGTGGTCCTCGGGGGAAACGGCGCCCTTGCGGGAACGATGGATGACGTAGGCCGGGCCGAGGGCACTGAGCAGCATGAACATCCTCTGCAGCAGGCACATCGGGCAGGGATACTCCCCGAGCCCGAACTGGAAGATGTACGCGCCGAGCAGGCTCCCGCACATGCCCAGTACGTAGAGATGGGCGAACCAGAGGCCGAGACGGTTGCCCAGCCGCGCGGAAGCGGGGGCACCGGATCGAGAGGTGTCCTGGGTGGTCATGCGAGCCTTTCCTCCCTCTTCTCAGAGACCGAGGTGGAATGTGCGGTCGAGGTGAGGGAGGAAGGCCAGGAAGGTGAGCGCGAGAGTTCCCGACCACAGCCACAGCCACGGCTTGAGCGACCAGCCGCGGAGCAGCGCCACGACGCATACGAGGATCAGCAGGAAGAGGAGGGTGTACATGGCGCCTGCTCCACGGTGTGGTCCGTTCGTTGGCATCACCCTCCGGCCGGATGCCGTACCCCGCCAGTCGACGTAGCCCGAGCGGGCACGTGTCGTCGAAGCGGGGCCATGCGGATGGGAGCCGCGCCCGTGGCGGCATGCGGGCGTCCGTGCTCCGAGCCGGACAACCAGTTGCCCGCTAAGCAGTACGGCGTGTGAGCGCCAGCAGGTCGCGCGCCGGTCCTGCGGGGCGGTGCCCGGCGGGCCAGATGGCGCGCAGGGGACGAGAGAGCGTCACATTCTCGATCGGTACGGAGACGAGCCGACGGGTCTGGAGGTCCTCGCGGACGGCCAGGGCACTGAGGACCGTCGGGCCTGCACCGGAAATGGCGGTGGTCCGCAGCGCCGCGGTGGACGCGAGCTCCAGCAGGGGGGTGGCGGGGCCGCCGTGCTCGGCGAGCGCCCGGACGAGGACCTGGCGGGTGCCGGAGCCTTCCTCGCGCATGATGAGGCTGGTGGCGGCCACCTCGGTGATCGGCACGGGTTTGCGGCGTCGCGCCCACGGGTGATTGGGGGTGACGACCAGCAGCAGCCGGTCTTCGCCGACCACGACGGTGTCCAGACCGGAGGGAAGCTTGGTGCCTTCGACGAATCCCAGATCGGCCTCGCCGTCGAGGATCTGCTGGGCGACGTTCGAGGAATTGCTGACGCTGAGCGAAACCGCGATACCGGGCCGCTGGTTCCGCAAGGTGATGAGCCAGCCCGGCACGAGGTATTCCGCCACGGTCAGGCTGGCCGCCACGCGCAGCCTGCTGTCACGACGCGTTTTGAGCGCCCCGATCCCGGCCTCCAGAGCCTCATTGGCCTCGATCACCGGTCTGGCCCAGTTGGCCACCGCGTCCCCCGCCTCGGTGAGCCGGGAACCGCGGTGCGACCGCTCGATGAGAGCCACTCCGACCAGCCGCTCCATGCTGCGGATCCGAGCGCTGGCCGCAGGCTGGGTGATCTCCATCTCCTGAGCCGCCTGGCCCACACTGCCCGTGCGGGCCACGGCCAGCAGCAGCTCCAAGGCGGAGAGATCAGGAACATGGTGCGCGAGTGACATGATGCGATTGTATCTTCACCGTGGGGTGAGATCCGGTGAGTGATTTCCCGGGAAAGCAGGCGAGCTTGACCTCGCGGCGCTGTTCGGGAACTCGCTGATAAACCATCTCTATGAGGCCATAGAGAAAGAGGAATCCGGCTGCCGAGAAGAGCGCAGCTGAGTGAAAGTGACTGCGTCGTCACAGCTCGTCGGCAACAGCCCGTCAACCACTGTGCAGCTTGCTGCCGCGCGACGTCCCATATCCGAGCAGGCACGCGGCCTGCGTATATCGAACGCGCCCGACGCATGAGTGGTAAGACCGAAGGAGCCCTGACCCGAGGGTGAGCACCAAGCCGACCGCGACAGACCTCGAGTGGGCCGAACTGGACCAGCGGGCGGTCGACACGGCCCGCGTCCTGGCCATGGACTCCGTTCGGAAGGTCGGCAACGGCCATCCGGGCACGGCCATGAGTCTGGCTCCCGCCGCTTGTCTGCTGTTCCAGAAGCTGATGCGGCACGACCCGAGCGACGCCGCGTGGGCGGGCCGGGACCGGTTCGTCCTCTCTCCCGGTCACACCAGTCTGACGCTCTACGTGCAGTTCTTCACGGCGGGCTACGGCCTGGAGCTCGCGGACCTGAAGTCGTTCCGCACCTGGGACAGCAAGACCCCGGGCCACCCGGAGCACGGCCACACCCGTGGTGTCGAGACGACCACCGGCCCGCTGGGCCAGGGCATCGCCAACGCCGTGGGCATGGCGATGGCTGCCCGCTACGAGCGCGGCCTGTTAGAAGCGGACCGTCTCGGACGGGCCGGATGACGGCCGTATGTCCGGAGACCAAGAACGGCCCGGCCGTCCTGGACCGGACCGCCCCCCACGGTTCCCTGGCCGCCTTCTCCGTACCCGCCCGGCCCGACCGCTCCGCCGCCCTCCAGCGCCGTGACACCGCCGGACTCCTCGCCGAGGACATACGCAGACCCGACCCCGACGTCGCCTACGGATCCGCGCTGAAGGCCCCGAGGCCCCAGTACGACAGCTCGTGAACACCACTGAGGAGCCCGACTCCTCGCCCACCCACGCAGCGGGCTCGCCGCCCGATCCCATCCCGTCGCTTCGGCGGCGGTGCTCCCGAATCACCCGGACTCCATGCTCATGAGGAACGGAACCATGAACCGTCACCACACGGCGAACCAGCGCGTACGACTCGACCGGACGCCCGAGTGGGAAGCTCTCGCCCGGCACCGCGAGCAACTGGGGCAGACACACCTCCGGGAGCTGTTCGCAGCCGACCCGGCGCGCGGGACCGAGTACGTCCTCCAGGTCGGCGACCTGTACCTGGACTACTCCAAGCACTTGGTGACCGAGGAGACCCTGACGCTCCTGCGTGAGCTGGCCGCGGTCACGGGGGTGGCCGAGCTGCGCGACGCGATGTTCCACGGCGAGAAGATCAACACGACGGAAGGCAGAGCGGTGCTGCACACCGCTCTGCGCGCCCCGCGTGGCGCCGTGATCGAGGTGGACGGCGAAAACGTCGTGCCCGCTGTCCATGCCGTGCTCGACAAGATGAGCGCCTTCGCCGAGGAGATCCGCGCGGGGGAGTGGACCGGCCACACCGGTAAGCGCATCAAGAACATCGTCAACATCGGCATCGGCGGTTCCGACCTCGGGCCCGCGATGGCCTACGAAGCGCTGCGCGCCTACACCGCGCGCGATCTGACCTTCCGCTTCGTTTCCAACGCGGACGGCGCCGACCTGCACGAGGCCCTCCGGGACTTGGACGCCGCCGAGACGCTCTTCATCGTCGCGTCCAAGACCTTCACCACGATCGAGACCATCACCAACGCCACTTCCGCCCGGGAATGGCTGCTCACCGAGCTGGACGCGGGGCAGGAAGCCGTGGCGAAGCACTTCGTCGCTCTGTCGACCAATGCCGAGAAGGCCAAGGAATTCGGCATTGACACGGCGAACATGTTCGAGCTCTGGGACTGGGTCGGCGGCCGTTACTCGTACGACTCCGCCATCGGGCTGTCCTTGATGGTCGCGATCGGCCCCGACCAGTTCCACGAGATGCTGGACGGTTTTCATTTGGTCGACGAGCACTTCCGCACGGCTCCGGTGCACACCAATGCGCCTCTGCTGCTCGGCCTGCTGGGCGTGTGGTACGGCTCGTTCTTCGACGCCCAGTCGCACGCGGTGCTGCCGTACTCGCACTACCTCTCCCAGTTCCCTTCCTATCTCCAGCAGTTGGACATGGAATCGAACGGCAAGTCCGTGGACCGTGCCGGGAACCGGGTCGACTGGCAGACCGGCCCGGTCGTATGGGGAACGCCCGGCACCAATGGGCAGCACGCCTACTATCAGCTGCTCCACCAGGGCACCAAGGTCATCCCGGCCGATTTCATCGGTTTCATCAACCCCGTCGACGACCTGCTGCCCGGGCCGGCGGACCAGCACGACCTGCTGATGGCCAACTTCTTCGCCCAGACCCAGGCCCTCGCCTTCGGTAAGACGCCCGAGGAGGTACGGGCGGAGGGCGTTCCCGAGGAGCTCGTACCGCACAGGACCTTCCCCGGCAACCACCCGACGACCACGATCCTGGCCAACGAACTCACCCCCTCGGTGCTCGGTCAGCTGATCGCCCTCTACGAGCACAAGGTCTTCGTCCAGGGCGCGGTCTGGAACATCGACTCCTTCGACCAGTGGGGTGTCGAACTCGGCAAGGTCCTCGCCAGGAAGATGGAACCGGCTCTCGTGGAAGCGGTGGCAGCGGCAGGCATGGACGGGTCCAGCAAGGCACTGACGAAGCGCTACCGCCGGTGGCGCGGGCGCTGACGGCCTGTCAGCGCCGTCGGCCCCTTTCAGAAGGACAACCGGCAGTCCAAGTAGCGGTGTTCGGTCCGCACAGGCTGGGGCCGGGGCTGGGGACCTTGACGCGGCCGGGGTCCCCAGCGTGGTTCACCGGGGGCGGCGAGGCCGGCCGCGTAGGGATCCACGGCGTACGGGTCGGCCACCGGGTGGCATCAGCCCGACGCAGGCCAGGTCTTGAGCAAGGCGGCGATCCGCTGGGCGGTGCAGGCGGGGTCCAGGAGCAGGTCACGCAGGGCCATGGCGTCCTCCCGGCTCGGCTTCACGGGAACGCCGGACGCCTCCAGGTACATGACGCCAGTGGCGGCCGCCACCGCCAGGTTGGAGCGCTCCAGCCAGCGACACCGCCCCAGCGTGTGCACCAGCGCGGCCGCTCGCGCGTACGGGCCGTCGTACACGGGCTGTTCGAGAAGCTCCGCCCGGTGCCGGGCGCAAGCGGCGACCGGGACGCCGTAGTCGTCGGGCGCGGGGTCGTCCGCTCCGGCGAGCTGGGCGACCCCCAGGATCCAGGCGACGTCGATATGGAGGTTCATCAGGCCGCGTGCGCTCCGCCCTCGGAGGTGCGGGCAGTGGCTTCGGCCTCGTCGAAGAGGTCTTGGTGCTCGTCGAGGAAGCGGGCGGCCGCGGCCATGGCCCGGGCGCGCAGCCCGCTGGTGTCCTCCAGGACGAGCTGGGAGAGGTAGTCGCCGACGGCCATGCCGCGGTCGGCCGCGCGCTTGCGGGCGAGTTCCGCGACGTCGGAGTCGAAGCGGATGCCGAGTTGTGTCTTCGCCATACCTGGACGGTAACAGCTGTTACCGCTCTGCGGGTCTTCGTTTTTCGAAGAGGGATGGGTCGGTGGGCGCGGACTTTTTTCTCAGGCGCTGCGCCCGGGCCTGCGGGCGGTGGGATCCACCCCTCGATAGATGATAGATGCATCTATTATCTATCGAGGGGTGGATCTGATGAATTTGAGGAGATATGGCAGATGTCCTCGTTGGACGGTCCGGTCGGGCGCCCGCCGGTGCCGAAGGCCGCCATCCGAGTCCCGTGGCTTGACCTGCTGCTCGCCGAGGCCCCTCTGGAAGCCCTGGACTGCCACCGGGACGAGCTGATTCGCGGGGGCGCGGACCCGGGTGAGGTGGGACGGGAAGTGGCTGCCGCGCTGCGGCTCAAAGCAGTGCTCGACCAGCAGCGGCGTCGCGCGTCCGAGCGGGCCGCGCTCAACGAGGCCGCCGCGCAGCTCGCCAGCATACGGCAGCCGGAGGAACTCCTGGAGGCGGTCGCCTGCTGGGCCCGCAGGCTGCTGGACGCGGACCTCGCCTATCTGGGGCTGGTGCGGGACGGCGAACTGATGATGGCCGCCACCCAGGGGGCGCTCACCCCCCGGCTGCGGGAACTGCGGGTGCCCACCACGGCCGGGATCGCCGGCGCTGTCGTCGGGCAGGGGCAGCCGGTCTGGTCCAGCAACTATGCGGCGGAGGCACACTTCTCTCGCCACCCCCTCGCCGACACGACCACCGTGGCCGAGGAGATCCACGCGCTGCTCGGCGTGCCGCTGGCTTTGCATGGTCGGATCATTGGTGTGCTTTTCGCCTCCAGGCGGCGGGAACATCAGTTCACCGGCGCGGAAGTCGCCTCCCTGTCCATGCTGGCCTCGTACGCGGCTGCCGCGATCGGCACCATGCGGACCGTGCGGTGCCTTCAGCGCGACGTCGAGCGGCTCGGCACGGAGAACGACGAACTCGAACGGGCTCTGCTGCGGAACCGCCGATTGGCACAAGCGCTCCTCGACGGCGGTGACGTGGACGGCGTGCTGTGTGAGGTCGACGCGGAGGCCACTGGAGATGTGGTGTTCGTGAACGCCCGTGACGGCGTGCCGCCGGACCTGGCCGAACGGGCACCGGAACTGCCGTCCCTGCTCAGCGCCCTGTTCCGCGATCCGGTGACGACGAACGCCCCGGCGCATGTGAGAGCCGTCATCACGGGAAACGTCCCCTGCGGCGCGCTGGCCGTCCTCGACAGCGAGGACGTGACCAGGGACGGGGCCCTGCTCGATCAAGCGGCTCCGTTCGTCGCGCTTGCCGTCACGAGGGAGGCTGCCGTCGCCGACGCGACCCGGCTCACCCGGGACGTGCTCCTGACCGACCTCCTGACCCGCCCGGCTTCCGGCCCCGTCCCGATGCGCCAGCGCATGCGCAACGCCGGACTGGATCCGGCTGCCTCGTATTGCGTGCTCGTCGCCGAGGCCGCCGACGATCAGGGGCAGGTGCGGCGGGAGATCGGCTCATGGCGTCTGCCTCCGGGCGCGGTCCTCGCCGCCCACGGCGCGCGGCTCGTCGCCGTGGTGCCCGCCCCGGCCCCCGAAGCCCTTCTCGGCACGCGGCCTCCCGGCGGGGCGGCCACAGCGACGGTCGGCGTCGCCGGACCCGCTGTCGGCGCGGAAGAACTGGCCCGCTGCCACCGCGACGCGGAACTGACCCTCGACGCGCTGCTCACCCTGGGGCGCGAGGGCGAAGCCGCCTCGTCCGGCCAGCTCGGCCTCTACCGGGTGCTGCTCAGCCACACCGGAAACCAGGAGCTCCAGGACCAGCTCGAGCAGATGGCCGGTCCCGTACTGCGGGAGCAGGAACGGCGCCAGGTCCCGCTGCTGGAGACCCTCCGGGCCTACCTCGACCACGGAGGCCGGGCCACACCGGCCGCCCGTGCGCTCGGCATCCACGTCAACACCCTCTACCAGCGGCTCGGCGTTGTGGACGATCTCCTCGGTCCCACGTGGCGTGAACCTCCGCGCTCGCTCGACCTGCAGCTTCTCCTACGGGTGCATCCCGGTCACAGCCGGGTCGGGCCGGGTGGTGGTCCCGCTCGGCCCGACCCGTCGGCTGGGTGAACAACCGGGCGCGTCAGTCGCACAGATCGGGCTGCTCGGCGACGATCTGGTCCCACAGCGGGCGGAAGTTGAGCCATCCGGCATAGTGGTTGCCGACTTCCTTGGCCGTGAAGGCGGCGGTCTCCTCGTCCATGGAGATGGGGTGGCCGGCGGCCATCGCCATGAGCTGCGCCTGGCAGGAGCGCTCCATGGTGATGAACCACCAGGCGGCCTCGCCGACGCTGTGGCCGACAGTGATCAGGCCGTGGTTCTGCAGCACGGCGCCCTTGGTCCGGCCGACCGCCTCGGCGATGCGGCGGCCCTCCTCGTAGTACCCGGCCGGACCGCCGTAGTCGGCGTAGAGACCGTGGTCCCCGTAGAACGCCGCGGCGTCCTGGGTGATCGGCTCCAGCTTCTTGCCGAGCGAGGCGAGGGTCTTGCCGTAGAGCGAGTGTGTGTGAGCGGCCGCCACCACATCCGGACGGGCCTGGTGCACCGCGGAGTGGATGTAGAAGCCGGCCAGGTTGACCGCGCCCTTGCCCTCGACGACCTCGCCCTGCTCATTGACGAGCAGGAGGTCGGACGCCTTCATCCGGTGGAAGCTCTTGGCGAAGGGGTTGACCCAGAAGTGGTCGTGCAGTTCCGGGTCGCGGGCGGTCATGTGTCCAGCGACTCCCTCGGAGAAGCCGAACTTTCCGAACAGCCGGAAGGATGCGGCGAGTTCACGCTTGCGCAGCTGTCGTTCTTCCTCGACGGACAGGTTCTCGGGAGGGCACGGGATGTCGGCGCCGGGGAGGAAGACGTTCACCTCGCCGAACTTGCCGCGCTCTTCGATCGGACCCTGCTCCGAGGAATTCATGTTCTCGTTCATGTCCCCGACGCTATGGCGGTCCGCAGGGGAGCGTTATGTGCATACCACCCACTCTTTTTCCGGCTCAATGGGAATTCTGTACACCGTGCCCAGGGGCAGTGGAGGAGCCGGACTCTTCTGTCGCCGTCCGGTGGAACAGGCCCATGCCGACGAGGGAACGCAGCAGGCCGTCCAAGAGTGGGTCGGCCGCCCTTCGACACCGACCGCGACGGCTTCGTCTCCGGCGGGGGTTTCGTCGTCTGCGTCCTGGAGTCGGCCGAGCACGCCCGTGCCCGTGGCGTGTGTGTGTACGCAGAGGTCGCCGGGGGAGCGCTCACATCGGACGCCTTCCACGTCAGCGCCCCCGACCCCAGCGGAGCGGGCGCCGCCTCGGTGATGCGCCGGGCCCTGCGCGTCGCCGACGTGGAGCCGCGCGGCATCGACTACATCTGCGCCCACGGCACCAGCACCCGCGTCAACGATCTCACCGAGACCCGCGTCATCCGGGACGTCTACGGAAAACACGCCTACGACCTCGCGATCAGCTCACCCAAGTCCGTGGTCGGCCACCTCATCGGCGCCGCGGGCACCCTCTCCGCCATGGTCGCCGCCCTGGCGATACGGGACGGCGTGGTGCCGCCCACCATCGACCTGGACACGCCGGGGGAGGAGTGCGACCTGGACTATGTGCCGCACACCGCGCGCAGGGCGACGGTACGTGCCACGGCCGTCAACGCCTTCGGATTCGGCGGCCAGAATTGCGCCGCCGTCCTCAAGGAGGCGTGACCGCAGCACGGGGAAGCCAGGCCGCCGCGTGGACCACCTTTGGTTGATGAGAGGTATTCCAACGGCCTACACGGCGGGCCGCCGCGATCTTTAGCATGGGCGGTACCGACATTGCCGGGCCCGGTGAACTCGCCCTTCCTTCGCCTGCCTTGATGTGTGCCCGGAAATCCGCCGTGCCGAAAAGAGTCGACGTTGTCCGCTGTTCATCTCGGTAGCATCCAAGGCCCTCTCCCCACCTTGGCGGTACGGCGCCGTGCGCGCGCCGTACAGGTCGGTTCCGTGACGGTCGGTGGCGACGCACCGGTGTCGGTGCAGTCGATGACCACGACCAGGACGTCGGACATCGGTGCCACGCTCCAGCAGATCGCCGAGCTCACGGCGTCCGGCTGTGAGATCGTGCGCGTGGCCTGCCCCACGCAGGACGATGCGGACGCCCTCGCGGTGATCGCGAAGAAGTCGCAGATCCCGGTGATCGCGGACATTCACTTCCAGCCGAAGTACGTGTTCGCCGCCATCGACGCCGGTTGCGCGGCGGTACGCGTGAACCCGGGCAACATCCGGCAGTTCGACGACAAGGTCAAGGAGATCGCGAAGGCGGCCGACGAGACCGGCACCCCGATCCGTATCGGCGTCAACGCGGGATCGCTGGACCGACGTCTGCTGGAGAAGTACGGCAAGGCCACGCCCGAGGCACTGGTGGAGTCGGCGCTGTGGGAGGCATCCCTCTTCGAGGAGCACGACTTCTGCAACATCAAGATCTCGGTCAAGCACAACGACCCGGTCGTGATGGTCAATGCCTACCGCCAGCTGGCGGCCCGCTGTGACTACCCGCTGCATCTCGGGGTGACGGAGGCCGGTCCGGCCTTCCAGGGCACGGTGAAGTCGGCGGTCGCGTTCGGCGCCCTGCTCTCCGAGGGCATCGGCGACACCATCCGCGTCTCCCTCTCCGCCCCGCCGGTGGAAGAGATCAAGGTCGGCATGCAGATCCTGCAGTCGCTGGGCCTGCGCCAGCGCCGTCTGGAGATCGTCTCCTGCCCGTCCTGCGGCCGCGCCCAGGTCGACGTCTACAAGCTCGCCGACCAGGTCACCGCGGGTCTGGAGGGCATGGAGGTGCCGCTGCGGGTGGCTGTCATGGGCTGCGTCGTCAACGGCCCGGGCGAGGCCCGTGAGGCCGACCTGGGTGTCGCCTCGGGCAACGGCAAGGGCCAGATCTTCGTGAAGGGCGAGGTCATCAAGACCGTTCCCGAGTCGAAGATCGTCGAGACCCTCATCGAGGAAGCCCTCAAGATCGCCGAGCAGATGAAGGCCGACGGGATCGCCTCCGGCGAGCCCGAGGTCAGCGTCGCCGGCTGACGCCGCCTGAGACCGGCCTGCGGCCACCGACTGCCGAACGCGGGCACGAAGCACCGCCGCCGGCCGCGTACAGGATCACCAACCCTCCCTCCTCCGACAGGAGTTCTCATGTCCCGCAAGCTTCCCTTGGCAGTGACGACCGCGGTGCTGGCCTGCTCTCTTCCGGCGCTCATGGCATTCGCACCGGCTTCCGCGACAGGTACGCCGACCGCGCATCCCAAGGCGAAGACGAAGCCGCTCATCATCGCGCATCGCGGTGGGACGGGTGACTTCCCCGAGAACACCCTGCTGGCTGTCGACCAGTCCTTGAAGGCCGGTGCGGACGGTGAGTGGCTGAGCGTCCAGGCGACCAAGGACAACGTCCCCGTTCTCTATCGCCCGACCGACCTGAAGGCCCTGACGGACGGTTCCGGTGCTGTCGCCGACAAGAATCTGAGCGAGCTTTCCGGGCTGAACGCCGGATACATGTTCAAGGATGCGCACGGCGAATACCCCTATCGCACGCACCCCGTCCGTATCCCCACCCTTGAGGCCGCGCTGGACGCGATCCCCGAGGGAAAGCAGATCTACCTCGACCTGAAGCAGTCCCCGCCGCAGCATGTCGTCGATGCCGTGGTGGACCTGCTGAACAAGAAGAAGGCGTGGGGCCGGGTCAAGGTGTCCTCCACGGACGCGGAGATCACCAAACTGCTGGCCAAGGTGCCGGGGGCCCAGGTCGCCGAGTCCCGTGACGACACCCGGCAGAGGCTCGCCGAGGTCGCCCTGGAACACGCCTGCAAGAGCACGCCTCCGGCGTCTTCGTGGGTGGGGTTCGAGCTGAAGCGGCAGATGACCCTCCAGGAGAAGTTCACCCTGGGCACGGGGGACTCTCCCGTCAACGCGCAACTGTGGACCCCCGACTCCGTCGGCTGCTTCGAATCCGCGTCGCACGGCAACACGCCGATCGTGATGTTCGGCGTGAACACGAAGGCGGACCTCCAGACCGCCACGGACCTCGGAGCCGCGGCCGTACTCGTCGACTCCCCTCGGCACATGATCCCGCAGAAGCACTGAAGCAATCGGGGAGGGCCGATGCGGGCGCGCGCCCCGGCAAGTTGAGTGCCTTCCGAAGAAGGGCACCGGAAGGACAAGGATTCAGCGGACGTGAGTGGTAAACGAGACCGAGGTCGGCAGGCGCGCGAGAGGCTGGAGGCAGAGCGTGAAGCCGATGCCAAACGGGTACGGGCGCGCCGACAGTTGATAGCCGGGGCCGCCGTCGTGGGAGCGCTGGCCCTCGCCGGCGGCGTGGGCTTGTATGTGAATCACCGGTCCGACACCACCGCCGATGCGGTGAAGCAGCCCTATGTGGCTCCAGGAGGCACAACCGGCGAAGGGGCCTTGACCGTCGAGTACGGCAAGGCCGACGCCAAGCGCACTCTCGACGTCTATCTCGACCCACGCTGCCCGCTGTGCGCGGAAGTCGAGCGGGGACTCGGCAAGACCATGCGCGAAGAGGCGGACAAGGGCACCTTCAAGATCCACTACCACTTCGCAACCTTCCTCGACGGCGTACTCGGAGGTCAGGGCTCTAAACGGGCCCTGAACGCGCTGGGGGCGGCCCTCGTCGAGGGTGGAACCCAGAAGTTCATGGACTACCTCGGCGTCCTGTACGCGAACCAGCCCGAGGAAACGGGCCCTGACAAGTTCGGTTCCTCGAAGACCCTGCTCGACCTCGCGGGCAAGGTGAAGGGGCTGCGCACACCCGCTTTCGAGAAGCAGGTCAACGAGCTCACCTTCCTGCCCTGGGCACACAAGGTCTCCGACGCCTTCAATAAGAGCGGGGAGAAAGGCACTCCGGCCGTCAAGCTCGACGGCAAGGCCTTGTCGGTCCTCTACAAGAGCAGTGAATCCGTTCTCCCGATCGCCCCGGAACTCTTCAACCAGGAGATCCTGGAGCAGGCCAAGAAGTGACCAGGTGTGTCGCCACGGGGAATCTCGCCGACGCCTCCATCGCAGATGCGAGCGCGATCCCGAACACTTCCTCGCGTTCGCAGGCGTCGCTGCAGCACTCATCTGCTACCCGCAGACCCCCCGAATGAACGAGCTGTAAGTACCAAGCTGAGCGATAAGGCGTCCGAAGGCCATCGTGCGTCATCTCGGCGGACCTCTTACTTCCTTCTCCACAGAGCCCGCGAAAACCATATTCCAGCAAAAAACATCATATTTCTGTCAGGTGCGGAACCCGCTATGGAGCTGGCCTGTCTTCACGGACGCCGCAAACCAGTCATCAGGGCCACATGGGTCCTGTAGTCACCGTAGCGAGGTCTTTCCATGTCGGGCGCCCCATCGGCCACCCACCAGTTCCACCGCCGCCGCCGGTCGCGTGCCAGACGTTGGGTGATCGCCGGTGCATCCGTCGTCACCCTCGGCCTGATCGCCTGGCCCCTCATGACCTACTACGAGATACCCCCGTTCACCGACAAGGGTGAGGCGATCAGCTTCGGTCAGAATGATGGCAAGGGCGGGCAGCAGAAGGCCGACTCCAAGGCTCTGATGCCGCTTGGCCCGCATGCCGACTTCAAGATCTCGGGCACGGTCCCCGAGGACGGCAGCAAGATCGCCGTCATCACGTACCAGAGGGAGAAGTCGCACTTCAAGGGCAAGGTCTGGGTCTGGGCCCCCAAGCAGTACTACGACCCGAAGTACAAGGACAAGGGCTTCCCCGTGATGATCGCGCTGCCCGGTGGCGCGGGCTTCCCCAACAACTACTGGATGGGGACCAACCTCAAGCTTCAGGCATCCGTCCAGAAGCTGGCGGACGAGGGCAAGAGCCTGCCGTTCATCATCGCCATGCCGGTACTGAACCCCGAGAACCACGACAAGGACAAGCACGACCCGGTGCTGGGCCGCTACTGGGACGGCAGTGACATTCCGGGCCAGCCAAAGATGGGCACCTGGCTCACCGAGGACGTCCCGCAGCTCATCAAGGAGAACTTCCGCACTATCAAGTCGCGCGACGGCTGGGCCTTCATGGGATCCTCCACCGGCGGCTTCGCGGGTCTGAAGGCTGTGGTGAAGTACCCGGACAAGTTCAAGGCAGTGATCGCCTCCGGCCCGGACATCGTCCCCGACTCCCAGCTGTGGAACCCCTATCCGAAGGAGAAAGCGGCGAACAATCCCGAGGTGCTCTCCAAACAGTTGATCGCCAAGGGCGGACCGGACGTCTACCTCGCCTTCCAATACGGCACCCTGGAAGGTTCCGTGAAGTCCAAGGTGGATAAGTACATCGCCACTTACGGCAACAAGGGCCCCATCCACAGCCACCTTCAGGTCATCCAGGGCGGCGAGCACGACGCCAAGGACTATGTGAAGGGCATGAACGAGAGCAGCTTGGAGTGGATCAGCCAGCGCATGCAGGGGCCCGTGGCCTGACCGGCCCAATCGACTCCCCTGCTGCTCCTGTCAGCCGCCGGGTGTGTCCGGTGAACCTTTTTATTCTGCTCCTGGGAGTGTGAAACGCTCAGGTCAGATGGGGTGACGTGGCAGGCCCCCTCGTCGTCGGCGTGGTGATTCCACTGATCACGCAGCGTCCGAGGTGCCCTGTTGGTTCCGTATTTCCGTGCCTGACACAAGAGCTTCGTGTGCTGCGGACACCGACGCCACCCCCCCCGATCAGTGGCCGCACCGAAAAAGAGCTTCGTAGATTCAGCGCGAGGCTTGCACGGCTTGAGCCTCGTGACGGCCTGTGACCGGCAGCGATGCTATCGGCCCAGCAGTATCAGCATGGCGCACACCCCTGATGCGGCGACGATCGCCGTCGTCACCGTGCGCAGACGTAGTTGTCGGTAGCGTGTTTCGTATTGCTGGCGGAGTTCGGTGCAGCGGTTGGCGATGTGCCGGGTCGTGGCTTCTGCGGTTTTGGTGCGGGCTTGTGTGTAGTGGTTTTCGAGTTCCTGGCGTTCGGTGGCGGTAAGCCAGGGCGGGTGGTCACAGAAGGCGGTGGCTTCCTGGCGGGCGGTGGCCAGTTCGGCCTGCTGGTAGAGATAGCCGTCGAGCCGGCGCAGTCCGTGGTCGACGGACTGGACGGGGCGATCGTGGCTTTCCGGGTGGTGACCCATACGGGGGTCACTTCCCGTCGCGGGCGGGAAGCGGTGCGGGAGCCTCCCCGATCTCGAGTTCGCTGACCTCGGGATGATGGAGGTCGAAGGCGGGGGATTCCGAGCGGAGGGGACGCCCTCTGAACGTGATTGACCACCGGCGTACGTGTGGACCTCGCGGAATGGGATGTCGCCGGGACGCGGGGATGCATCTTTCACCGACTTTATGCGTAGCCTTCCGCACAGTACTCCCGTGCGGAAGGCTGTCGCCTCAACCTGTCGGCGTTACGACTGGTACCGGCTTCTGGCCGTCCGCTGCCGGAGAAAGCCGACGGCGACGAGCGCCGCCGTGAGCCCTGCCGTGCAGTAGAGCTGAACCCGGGTATCGGGGTGACGGGCCATCAGGGCCAATACCGTCAGGATGCCCGCCAGCGCGATCCATGTCAGATACGGGTAGGCCCACATCTTCACCACGATTCTCTCCGGCGCCTCCCGTTCCAGGCGGCGCCGTGTCCGCAACTGCGCGACGGCGATGAAGATCCACACCACCAGCACCACCGCGCCGATGCTGTTGAGCAGCCAGGCGAAGACGGTGTCGGGCCACCAGTAGCTCAGCAGCACCGCGAAGAAGCCGAAGCAGGAGGAGGCGAGCACGGCACGCCGTGGCACGTTGCCCGAGACCTTGGCGAGGCCCCTGGGGCCCTGGCCGCGGGAGACCAGCGAGTACGCCATGCGGGACGAGCCGTAGATGTTGGCGTTCATCGCGGACAGCAGTGCGATCAGCACCACCACGTTCATGATCTGGCCGGCGCCGGGAATGCCCAGGTGAGCGAGGGTCGCGACGTAGGGGCCGTCCGTGGTGACCCGCGGGTCGTCCCATGGAGTCAGAGTGACGATGACCGCCATCGAGCCGATGTAGAACACGGCGATCCGCCACATCGCCGTACGCACCGCGTACGTGACGCTCCTGACCGGCTGCTCCGATTCGGCGGCCGCGATGGTGACGGTCTCCAGGCCCGCGTACGCGACGACGGAGGCGAGCAACCCGAGCCCGAGGCCGTCCATGCCGCCGGGCAGGAAGCCGCCGTTGCCGGCGAGATTGGCGGTGCCCGGACCGGTCGTGCCCGGCAGGGCGCCGACGATGGCCAGCGCGCCGACCGCCAGGAAGAGCACGACGGCGGCGATCTTCAGCCCGGCGAACCAGAACTCGAACTCGCCGAAGTTGGAGACAGAGGCCAGGTTCGAGCCGCAGAGGAGGGCCATGAAGAGCAGGACCCACAGCCAGGGCGGGACCCCGGGAAACCAGCCGGTCATGATGCCGGCCGCGGCGATCGCCTCCATGGCGATGCTCACACACAGCATCGTCCAGTACAGCCAGCCGGCCGTGAAGCCTGCCCAAGGGCCGATGGCCCGTTCCGCGTGCACGGAGAAGGAACCGGAAGCCGGGTTGGCCGCGGACATCTCGCCCAGCATGCGCATCACCAGCATGACGAGTGCGCCGGAGAGTACGTAGGCGACGACGATCGCGGGACCGGCAGCGGCGATGCCCGCTCCGGAGCCCACGAAGAGTCCACCGCCGATGACACCTCCCAAGGCGATCATCGACAAGTGCCGCTGCTTGAGGCCGTTCGACAGCGTGGCCTCTCCGCTGCCCGCGGATTTCGACGCCGAACTGCCGTCGCGGTCCATGGATATGGAGGTTTGGGTGGGCATGTGTGTCCAGTGATGATGAGAATGACGGTGAACGCCCTTCCCCTCGTGGTGCGGAGATGTGGCCGAGGGGGAAACCGAGAGCTGCGGAGAGGAGGCGAGGTCTGTTCGTCTCTCGAGAGGCTGATCACCGGCTGTCCTGCTCACGCCGGGGCGGATCTTTCCCGGGCCGACAGCTGTACTGCGGGATGGGCGGTCCTGCGGGGAGCCTCGTTCGCCCCCGCGGGTCGCGCCTCGTCCGTACGCACGTCGTCCGTGACGTGACCGGGCCGCAGAACTCGCCCGAAGAACCGTTCCGGGTTACAGGGACGCCACCGCTCGCATGGTCGTCCATAAAGCGTTGACAGTGCATTGGACGGCTGCGCAGGTATTGCCCGGATCCTCACGCTGCGGTGTGCAGCGTGATCCGCTGGTGATCACACATCCGGGCACCTTGGCGGTTCGGCCCGTGACGGTGGCGGACCGGCGCGACGGCGAGCTGAGGCACGACGAGCAGGGTGTGCTGCCGCGCCTCATTGCTCGGATGTCAACTCAGTTCCATAAGGATGGAATCAAAATACAGCATAGATGCATCGTGAAGTTAATGCGGAGGTGGCGGTGACCACGCCGGAGGCGGGTGTCCGGCCGGCGTCGGCCGTGGAAGGGACCTCGCACACGCTCTTGTGGCTCTCCATCTCCTCTCGCAACGTGCCCTCCGGTGATCGTCGGACCCGGCGGGGCGATGTCGGTGCCCGGGGTGCGATCCGGCTGGACACGTGGCCGTTGTGAGAGGGGGGTGTCAACCAATGGCCAACAGAAAGAAGACAGCTCGCCAGTAATCTCGTGGGCGAAACTCGGGAAAGCTGTCTCCTCTTTGAGGGTGTGGTGGGGAGTAATGAAGAGGCCCTACGGGGATGTCATTCCGTTCGATCGGGGTGCTGGTGGAATAGGGGGGCGCAGCTTTGAGAGGGTGCACACCGGATTCTCTTGGATCGGACTGGCGGGCGGGACCGGGGAGACGGTTTGTCTTGGCACCTGTGAACCGTGTGACGAGGGAGGGGCGAATCTCAGGATCGTGCGTCGCAATCCCGAGCAAGTAGGGCTTCCCGATTCTCAGCGGGACGGGACCGCGGAGGTCCTCCCCGCGCTGAGCGCGGCGGACTACAGCAGGATCCTCGACTCCGTCGACCGGTCCGTGACTTCGCGCCTCTTGGGCCATCCGCTCTCCCTGCCACGAGGCATGGTGGTGACCTTGACCGCGCCTATGCGGAGGACGTACGCCGCTGCACAGCCGGCGTTCTCGGTGGTCGGCCGCTTCTCGAGCAGTGTGCTTGCCATATGGGGCGTGTACGTGACGGCGAAAGGCGACGGCGGGCACACGCTCGATGGGGGCTCCGCATTCACGGGCTTGATATCGGTGGCGTCCGATGAGGCGGCGTCGCGGACCAAGGCGTTGCAAGGAGTGGCTACCGCACAGCACGTGGGGAAGGTGGCGGCCAGAGGCGCGGTGCAGGCCGCGGCTGCCCTGGGCGTTGTCCCCGGCGCCGTGTTCGACGTTCTGTTCGGGAAGAGCGGCCGGGACGACGTGATGGTGGACGGACTGTCCCTGGCGGGCAGCGAGCTCTCCCCGTCCGTCCCTTCGCTCATCGCGCTCGCGGTTCCGATGATCCGGCTCGGTACCGGGAAGTCACCGGACGAAGAGCTCATCAAGGTCGAAGAACGCGACTTGGTGAGGCTGCAGGTGATCTATCAGGTGTGCCTGTACCGGAAACTCGCCCAGTGGCATGCGGACGCGCTACCCGGACGGTCTGTGAACGACCTTGACCTGAACTCCGCGGTCGGCGTTCTCGGATCCCGCAAGAGGTACCAGGAGGTTGTCGGGGAAGCCGTGCGGGCGGTTCGCAGAGTTCGAATCGCGCAGTATGCGGACCAGATGGCCAGGGAGGACCGGAAAGGTGTCGGCAGTCTCGACGTCGCCCGGGTCGGGTGAGCTGTGGTTTGGTCGACGGCCGGTCAGCATGGGATCAGCTGAAGCCTGAGGTAGGGATCGGGAGCGGCTCAGGGCTGTGGACCGTCAACCAGTCGCAGACGGTGCCCTCGACATCCGGGAGTTGGCGCTTGTGTGCTGGGTCGGCTTCCGGGAGGGGAAATGCGTCGACCTGTATGTCTTTGAGCGAGAACGACCGGACGCAGGCGTCATGATTTCCCGCCGAGAGCCGTACACCTCCCGTCTCCTGGGTCACGGGAAAGTCCACCTATGGGCGACACACCCCGGAATCGTGGGCAGGTAACTTCAAGGCGTATGCCCGCAATGTGCCGTGTTTTAACCAGATGGCACTTTTTGCTCGGCGGGCATGTGACCGTACATCAGTTACCTGTGATCCACGAAGGGAAACAAAAATGGCCAGTACGCTGGATGAGCTCCGAGGGAAACTTGATCATGTCAAGGCGCAGTTCCGCGCGTCGCTGGGGGACAAGGCCATGAAGAGCGACTTCCCGGGGAATATCGAGGACGCCGTCAAGCAGGCATTCGAACTCCGGGAGTCGCTGCTCAGTCCTCCCTTCTACTCGGTGCTCGGAAAGCGCCTCGCCCGGGTCCTGGAGGCCGAGTACAGGGAGAAACACGGAAAGGATCCGGCGGGCGAGGAGAAGAAACGCCTTGAGGAGCAGGCCCGGAACGATACGCACCGCTACATCCGGGGTGAGGCGGAGGAGGCTTTCCGCAGGTTCACCGGTGGCGAACTGCGTCAGTACGCTCGGAAGGTGCTCGGCTCGCTCGAACTGATGGGCCAGGAGATCCCGGCCAGGGTCGACCTTATCCAGCAGGTTCTCGGTCAGATCGAAAAAATCAAGGGATACGAGTTCATCCAGGGACTGCTGAGCAGTAAAGCCCTTGTGTATGCCCCCAACGTACGGCCGTTGGAGGACATCGCCGAGCAGATGATGGGGCATCAGGAGAAGGCCCTGGAGATCATCAAGAGCTTCCGTTCCTGCCTGGACGGGTCGCCCGCTCAATGTTCGGATGCTGAGATCAAGCGCTGCATCAGGAAGGCGCAGAACCTGGCCGATCGCTACTTCCCGGCCGTGGAGCGGATGTCGCGCAACACCGAGGAAGCGATGAACAGCCTTGAGTTCAAGGTCAACGACCGGATGCTCGAGGCGTACATCCGCCAGGAGGGCGTCGAGGCCAGCAACGTGAAGGCTGTCGAGGAAGCCGCGGGTTACGGGATAACCCTGGCGGAGAAGCTCCTGGAGTCCGTTCCCGGGGTGGACATCTTCGCTTCGCTCGGCGAGCTGATCAGCTCCGTCGGTGCCGCGGCGGTCCGGCAGGCCGGTATAGATTCGCGTAAAGAAAAATTTCTGGCCGAAGATGTGCGCACCGCTCTGTTCCCCAAGTACAACGAGAACCCGGCCCTGCTCGCGGCGGATCTGCAGGCGAAGCAGCTGGCTGCCCTCGATATCCTTCTCAATTCCGTCAACCTCACGATTTCCATTGGCCTCCCAGCGGCCGGTGGGGTTGCCGGTGGTGTCTCGTCGGCTGTGAAGTTCGCGGTCGAGACGGTTCTCAAGGACCGCATCGACCGGGCGCTGGCGGAAATCAAGGACATCCAAGGACCGATCTCCTTGAAGGACGAGCCCGGCATGTGGGACAAGGTGTCCGGCGTGTTCAGCGAGACCTTCGGTGGACCCAGCGAGAACCAAGGCGAGAAGGGCCTGGCCCGTGAGCTTCTGAGCGCGGTCACCACGAAGCTCCAGGAAGCGAAGGTGGCGGTCTCTCAGAAAGCCGACGCGATCATCCATCACGTGGTCGCACTGATCGTGAAGTACGCGAACATTCCGCCCGCCGAGATGCTTACAGGCGTGCAACTGGCCGCGATCCTCGACGAGGTTCATCTGAGCCGGGCACCCATAGGCGCGGTCTTCGCCGATTCGGTGGAGCGGGAAGACCCGACTCCGATTTCCGGGCAGGCCGATCTGCCGGTCAGCATCAAGGGAAAGCGCGTCCTGCGTACCAACGAGAGCCGCAGCAAACTCACCGGCGACGACACGTCGTACTACGTCTCCGTGGACTTCGACGGGGTGGAGGTCTGGGGACGGTACAACCCGAAGAGCCGGGACTGGAAAGCGGTCGACGTGGATCCTGCGGCCTTCACGTCCTGGAGCGATGTCCAGATCTACTCCGACGCCATGGAGACCCGCACCGGTGCCGCGAAGACCAAGCTGACGGGTACTTGGCTGTGGGTGGTGATCCCGGAGTTCGGCTACACCTACATCGCCTTCAGGCCTGACTGCGGCGGCCCTCTGAAGTGGGGACACCGGTTCGACACCTCGGGCGCGAAGGGCAGGAGTTACTCTCTCGACAGCCTGATCCCCGAAAAGCTCCGGATCCACAAGAGCATCGGGGACATCTACGTGCTCTGAAGCGGGGGAGTGAGCTCCCGACATACCATCGGCTCCCATGAATCCCAGGAGTGTCCTGGCGCGCAGTGACGAACCAGCTCACCTGGCGACGAATCGCCGAGCGTCGGCTTTCCTCGCCGGTATGGCCCGCCCTTTGACGACTTGTTGTCGAAGGGCGGGCCATACCGGCGGCCGCTTGTCGTCGCCGTTCGAGGCGGTTCCTCATGACGCGGGCCGTCGACGCGACGCGTCGGGCGTCGGCAACGTCGTCGTGAGACTGCGGGAGCGGTCCGGCCACACCAGGTAGCCGACGGCGAGTGCCAGCCCGCAGGCGATCAGGGTGTCGACCAGCCGGGCGACGAAGGCGTCCGGTGCCGCGGGGGTCGTCGGCTGGGCCAGGATGAGCACGACGACGCTGACCAGCGCCACATGCAGGGCATAGGCGCGATCGGTGAAGCCGGGCAGTACAGCGCCGACCGCCCCGGCGATGACGAGAGTGATCCAGCCGTGCGGGAATTGGACGAGAAGAGCGGCGGTGAGTACACCCGCGATCGTGCCGGCGGTCCGGTGCGCCACACGGTCGAACACCGACTCGTCGTCGATCCGGAACACCAGCGCCGTGGTCATGAGCAACCAGGAAGCGTGCTGCGGATGCAGCAGAACCGCTATGGCGGCGGCGAGACCCAGACAGAAAGCCATCCGCAGGCCTCCGCCCCAGCGACGGGGGCAGGTCAGCGGACGTGGCCGGGTCGGCACCTCGGCAGGCGGTGGGCCCAGAGCGGCACGTCCGGGTTCGCCGGTGAGCCACGCGCCGAGGAGCATCGCCACCATCGGTGCGGTGCCGAGCAGGTAGAAGGCGATGGCGCGTCCGGTCGGTACTTCCGCTCCGACTCCGGTGCCGATCGCGGTGAGCACCATCAGCTTGAGCCCGGCCAGCGCGCGGCCAGGTCCCCAGCCGCCGAGCAACCCGGCCACCAGTCCGGCCAGGGCCAGCATGGCGACCTGGTGCCACCCGGCGGTCGGCGCCGCCTTACCGATCACGATGCCGGCCGCGCCACCGGCAATGGCTCCGGCCAGCCGCCGGACCCGGCCGCCCAGTTCACCGCTGAAGTCGGCGTTGACCGAGCACAGAGCACCGATGATGACGAGCGACGAACAGGCCGGGCCCGCCAGCGTCACCGCTCCTACCACGCCGGCCGTCATCACGATCGCGCTGCGCGCCGTACGGTCCCATGGAATGGAGATCAAGAAGGTGTCCTCCGGGTGCCTCGGTACGTCCCGCGCGCAACCCGAAGAGGACACGGATGCGTGCCGGTGAGGGCTCGCCGGGATGCCGTGGCACTGTCCGGGGCGAACAAAGAGATCACCGCCGAGTAGTTCGACTGCGGCTGCACTTCCATGGCCCGCCGCTTACTTGGCGGCCTGAGAACGCGGTCGCTATGCAAGAGCAGCGCGGGAGCGCGTTTCATCGCTGAGACGTTAGATGGATGCATATCTGTATGCATGCTACATCTAATAGGTCCCGCAGTGCCGCAGTAGTGACCGAAGTCGGCGCGGAACTCGGCGCCGACGCTGCGGCCATCACGGCGTCGGCGCCGGATCCACTGGCCCGTGCCGCGTGTTCCATAGTGGCTTGGACTATGGCCCTTCAACTTCCTGCAGGGCATCGTGAGGCCGCACCTGTATCAGGTCATCTTCCAGGCGACGACCGATCCGTCGTTGTCGGTGTAGTAGACCTTCGATATGCCGGACCGCGCGATGTGCTGCTGACACCGGGGGCAGGGCTTGGCGAGCAGCGGACGTTCGTCGGCCCCGAGCCTGGCTACGTACAGCACTGCGCCCCGAGTCCGCGTCGCACGGCGCAGCACCATTTCTTCGGCATGGAAAGTGCTGTGCCTGAAGTCGGTGCGTGGAGAATTCCGTTTCCGGTTGCTGGACGCGGCGATCACCCTGCCGCCGCGGATGAGAACTGATCCCACGCGAAAACGGTGCGTGGACCTTTTGGCCTGCTTCAAAGCGAGGTGCATGTGCATGGGAAAGCGGGTTCCATCCGCGTGGAGGATCTGATTCGCGAGGGCGTTACGAGGCGGCTGCCGTCACATGAGCCGTGTGCTGAGGCGGAGATCCTTCGCGATCGTCATGTTCTCTTCACCGTGGCTCTCGTGAATGCCATTCACAGATGAACCGAATAGTGGACGGTGTAGCTCCAGGTGGAGAGCGCGGACTTGCTCCCCTCAAAGGTCCACTCGAAGTGGTTGGCCCCGGGCTTCAGGTCTTCCAGGGAGATGACAGGCGAGGTGCTGCCCAGGTGGTCGTCACTGTCCAGTGCCCCGATCACCTTCGGCAGCGTCGAGTCGATGGCCATGCCCACGGCCGGCTTGACGCCGTCCAGCACGGTGGACTTGGCGTAGGACGCGAGGAACTCGATGAGCGTGTCGACGGCGGGGAACGCCCCGGCGTCGATGGCCGCGGTGGCGTGCTCCGAGATGTACTCGGAGATGTATTCGGAAATGTATTCCGAGATCTTTTCGGCGAGTGCTGGCGCGATATTTTGCGGCGTGTCACCGAATATCACCCTGGCCAGGTCTTTCCCGGCGTCGGCATCCCAGGCGTTCAGGATGATGCGCAGTTTCTTCGACTCCGGGATCTTGCCGTTGTACAGCACCCTGTGCTCATCGGCGAAGGTCAGCGTCTGTCCCTTCGAGATTTCCATCGGAGTTGTGGCGATGGTGTGCCGTGCCTTGCCCGCGGTTACGCTTCCCGTGACATAGAACTCATCGGTTCCCCCGATTACCGGGATCCCGATGTCTTCGGTGTCCCGACAGACGACTTTGTCAAGAGCGATCATCAGGTTCATTCGCGCCTGCTCTTTCCTCATGGTGAAATAATCTTGGATGTACTGAGAAAATTTCGCCCGGAGTTCGGCCGACCACGGTCAGCCGCATAATCAGGCGGTGATCCGTAAGTTACGGGACCGTTTTTTACAGGCCTGTCGCCCATGAGGGGACTGTTGGATGCCCATGGGTGACACCGACCGCCGGACCGGGTGATGTGTGGCGTCTTGACCAAGCAGTGGCTTCCACTGCATAGGCGGACGCGCTCGGCTGGTCGTGGGCGCCGGCTCTGTTCTGCGAACCCCCGCTGGGTGTCTGGGCTCCTGCGGCGTACCCACAACAAGCAAGCTGGCCCGGAGATTTCGCTGCGGCACAAGCGAGTGGAATTCATACGCGGTGGGTGAGTGCCAGAGACAGGTCGGTGTTGGGCCGCCCCGTAACCTCTCGGAACCTGCCCGGTCTGAAAACGGAGCCCGAGCGAGGAGAGCAACAGGAGGAGCGCACGGTCGTGGATGCGGAGCTGACGAACAAGAGCCGTGAGGCGTTGAGCGGTGCCAGTGAGCGGGCCGTTTCGGCGGGGCATGCGGATATGACGCCGGCTCATCTGCTGCTGGCGCTTCTGGCGGGTGCGGACAACGAGAACGTGATGGATCTGCTGGCCGGGGTCGAGGCGGATGCGGCCGCGTTGCGGTCGGGGGCCGAGCGGCAGCTCGCGGGGCTGCCGAGCGTGCAGGGGTCGACGGTCGCGCCGCCGCAGCCCAGCCGTGAGCTGCTGGCCGTCATCGCCGACGCCTCGCAGCGCGCCCGCGAGCTGGGCGACACCTACATCTCCACCGAGCACCTGCTCATCGGCCTGGCCGCGAAGGGCGGGCGCATCGGCGAGCTGCTTCAGCAGCAGGGTGCGTCGGCGGAGCGGCTGCTGGACGCGTTCGGGGCGGCGCGGGGCGGGCAGCGGGTGACGTCCCCGGACCCGGAGGGCACGTACAAGGCGCTGGAGAAGTTCGGTACGGATTTCACCGCGGC
>NZ_JBSFWT010000083.1:0-32878 GCF_053594975.1 Streptomyces sp. NPDC002537 | reverse complement strand
TGAGACTTCGAACACCTCCCTCAACGGCACGGGAGCCTCGTGCGTTGCGGAGACCGATCCCGTCACCCGATCAGTGGTCACGCTGAAAGAGCTCAGTGATTCACGTGGTCAGCCAGCAAGCAACGACGGCCCTGTGGCGCCCTACCGGCCCCAAGGAGCTGGAGCTGGTCCGTGAGCTGAACTGGCGTGCGTGGCCGCCCCGGCTCCCCGAGCAGCCGATCTTCTACCCGGTCCTCAACGAGGATTACGCAACCAGGATCGCCCGGGACTGGAACGTGAAGCATGACGGCGCCGGATTCGTCACCCGATTCGAGGTCGAGACGGAGTTCTTGAGCCGGTATCCCGTCCGGCAGGCCGGCGGGCAGACGATCCTCGAGCTCTGGGTTCCGGCTGAGGAACTGGACGACTTCAACGCCCACATTGTCGGCGAGATCCAGGTGGTCCACGAGTTCCGCTGAAGCAGGGAGGCTTGCTGACGGGGGTACGCCAGCCCGGTGCGATGCCAATGGGGTGCCGTCACCGAGCGCCGGGGCCGCCCAGATGTGCGTCGGCGTAGTGGCGGGCCCGGCGCGCGTTGACGACCCTCAGTGTGTCGAGGTCGTCCGCGAAGAGGGCCCGCCAGCCCTCGGCGTCCAGGCACTGGCACTCCCTGCACGGAGGCTCCCGCGGGTGCGGGACGCTGGGCGGGCCGCCGGTGTGGGGTAACAGGACGACGGCAGGCCAGGAGCGCGGGGCTTTCAGCACGGCCAATCCCCTTCCCGCAGAGCCTCCTTGTGGTCACGGAGTTCCCGCGCCGCCAGGGCCAACCCCCGGGCGCAGTCGAACGCGGACCGGAGCCCGCTGCCGGGCCTGAGCGTGTCCACCCGGTGCAAGGCTTCTGCGACGCTGCTCTCGGCCGCGATGCGGCGCGGGTCGTCGGCGGGGAGAGCTGCGGCGGTGGCCCGCACCTGCGCCGCCGCCTCCTTGATGTAGGCGCGGAGCATGACCGTGCAGGATGTCACTCTGCCCATGGGTGGCGAGATGTGGTCGGGCGCGCTCAGGATCTCCCTGATCACCCACTCGATGCCGGCGTCGCCTTCGGCGCGCGGTGGGGTGGGGAGTCCTGCCCCGGTGACTGCGGTGCCAGGGTAAACGGGCATGGCGAGACGATCTCCTTACGGGCTTGCCGGGTGGGACGGAACCGAGCCCTTCGAGGTGTGCGGCGCGGCGCGGAGGGCATCACCACATCGGATTCGAACACACCGTCAACCCAGTGGAGTTGGGCTTCTGATTCCGGTAACAAGTATCCGCTCTGGCCTCTAGGCTCGGGCCCGTTGAGGGGTTATCTCCGGCGAGGAGTAAATGGAGGGTACAGCCATGCCCGCGCCCAAGCGGCTCGATCCGTCGCGGTCCTTCATCGCCCAGCTCGGCGTGGTGATCCGAGCCCTACGAGAAGCCAAGGGCTGGTCCCAGGCCGATCTCGCCGAGGCCATCAGGATTGCGCACACCTCGATCTCGAAGTTCGAGAACGGACACGTACTCCCCGTCCGGGAGGTCGCGGAAGCACTGGACTGGGCCCTCGAAGCAAACGGCACGTTGTTCGAGCTCTGGGAACGACTCAACGGCGACTCCTCGGCGAAGAAGTCCACGAAGTACTTCGGATACGAGTCGAGGGCCATCGAGATCCACCACCTCGCCAACAGCTGGCCTGCTCTGCTGCAAACCGACGACTACATCAGGACGGTCCTCCAACTCGGTACGGCCCAGGACAGCGAAAGACTTGAGGAGTACGTGGCGTACCGCCAGCGCAGGCGCGCCATTCTCGACCGCCCCGATCCCCCCTTGTTCAGAGCGCTCATCGACCAGTCGGCTCTCGACCGAACCGTCGGCGACACCAGCCTCATGCGGGGCCAACTCCTCTACATGCTCGACCGGATGAAGCGGACGAACGTGGAACTGCGGCTGACGCCCCTCGCCATAAGCGGAGCATCGCACGATCTCGGCCTCACTCAGATCATGACGTTCAAAGGCGGCCGCAGGGTCGTCTACCGCCCCGGGCCACCCGACGGTCTTTTCATCACCAATGCAACGGACACCGCTCACTACATGACCGTGTTCGAGCAACAGTGGCGCCAAGCCCTGTCCCCGGACGAGTCCATCAGACTGATCCACAAAGCGATTGAGGAGAAGTATTCGTGCTCGCCGTCCGACCTGACCTGGCCATAGCCGTGTGGCGCAAAAGCGCCTACTGCGGCAAGGACGACAACATCTGCGTCGAAGTCGCCGACCGCCAATTCCCCAACACCGTCCCCATACGCGACAGTAAAAACCCCCAAGGCCCCGCCATAACCCCGACCACCACCGCCTGGTCCGCGTTCGTCACGGCCGTCGCCGCCACGGACGGCGACCTCTCTGCCTGACCGACCCCCGTCACCCTCCGCAGGAGCGGTTCAGGTGGCTTGAAAGGGCCTGGTGATCTTGTGGGTGCCGGGGGCGGCGGGGATCATGTCGCGGCCGCTGCTGTGTACGCAGTCGGCAGAGAGGAGCGGCCGTGGCCGCCGACGGATTCCAGGGCGACAAGCCCCAGTCGACCATCGCGTCTTTGGGCCATGCCGGGCATGGCAAGACCACGACGGCCAGTGCGCTGGTCAGGGTGCTCGCAAAGGCCGGAGGTGGTCAGGCGGGGGCAGGAGAGGCGATTGCCGGCAGCGGCATCCGTCGTTTCGAGTACGAGACGTCCCGGCGCCGTTACAGGCACCTCGACTGCTCCGCCGGCGACGTCTCCGACCTCCTGAAGACCCAGTCCCTGGACGGTGCGGTTCTGGTCGTCGACGCGTTGGACGGCGTCATGCCCCAGACGCGCGAGCATGTGCGCCAGGCCCGTGCGGCCGGCGTACCGCTCGCTGTTCTCCTGAACAAATGCGATCGGGTCGACGATCCGGAACTGCTGGATCTGATCGATACAGAGATCCGCATGATGCTGAACATGCACGACTACAACGGCGACAACATGCATATTGTCCGTGGCTCCGCCCATGAAGCCGCGTTCGGCGACGGAGTCTGGGGCGGCGAGTTCAACGCCCTGGCCCAAGTGCTGGACGAAAGCCTTCCCGATGGGCGGCCGCGGTCCGATATCCCCGCCAGGGCCCGCCTGATAGCCAAGCACCCAGCGGCAAGGTCCTGGATGTCGACGGCGGCGACGCGAAGAACGACAACGGCGCACGCGTCCAGCAATGGGACTGGGTCGGCTGGGACAACCAGAAGTGGCGTCTGGAGCCCATCCAGGACAGCGACTGGTAAGCCCTCCGGCTCCACACCCGCCGTGTGGTGCGGCAACCGGGGCCACGAGTCATCACCGCGGCCCCGGGGCCCGGGCCCCGGCCAGGGCGGCCCACTACGTCCGCCCCACCGCCAGTTCCGCGCCGGACAGTGAGGCCTTGATGCCGTCCTCCCCGACCTTCACCCCGCGCAGTTGCAGGTCCCGCGCCTCCTTCGGCAGTTTGAAGGAGAAGGACAGGCGGTCGGAGAGCTCCGGCGGGCGCAGCTGGGTCAGGCCGGTGATGAGCTTGGGGTCGACGCCGATCCTCTCCAGGAGCCAGGGGTTGTCGACCACGACGTCGACAAGGTTGACGCGCGTCAGCCGCTCGACGAACCGGGGCGCGCCCGTGAGCTCGTGCAGCTTCTCCTCGTCCTCCAGGGCGAGCGCGATGTCGTCCTCCGGAATACCCAGCCGTTCCACCACAGCCGGCACCGACAGCAACGCCTTCACCCTGGCCGCGTCCCGGCTGATGCGCTCGGCGGTCTCGCGGTGGAGAACAAGGCCTTTGCCCTTGCCGGGGCGGTAGGTGGCGATGCCGGGTACGTCCACGCTCATGTCGTCGATGTCCGTGGAGAGTTCGCTGCTGCTGACGATGCGCACCTGGGCCCGAGCCCGTACGCGTACTTCCTGACCCGCGATGGTCAGCCCGCCGTCCGCAGTGACGGAATTGTCGTCCTGGCGGCTGAACTTGACTTCTGATGCGGCGAGTTCCCGGTTCATGTCGTCGAAGGACAGCTCGACCTCGCCGTCGAGATTGCCGATGACCGCGCCCCGGATGTCGCGCGGCAGATTCCCGGTCAGCCGGATGTCGCTCGCGCTCGCCCGCACCTTCGCCAGCGAAATGCGGTCGGCGGCCACGTGCGGCACTGTGACGTCCACACGTTCCAGGCGCTTGTCGAGAACCTGGGTGAGGAACGGGAATCCGTGGATGTCGACTTGCGGAGCCGCCGCCAGGTGGAGCTCTTTCTGGACTTCCTGCTGGGCCTTCTTCTCCGCGTACATCACGGCGCAACGGTCCGCGAGCACCAGGAAACCGGCGCAGAAGAGGAAGGCGACGAGGAATTTGAGGGCGCGGGGTATCGCGGAGAACGGACCCCGGCGTCGCCGTCGGCGCGACCGCCTGGCCCGGCGCCCCTTTCCGGGACGGCGGCGGTGGTGGTCGGGCGGGGACCAGGAATCGTCGCCGACTTCCGCGTAGGTGCGCGGCGGCGGAAGCACCGACGATTCCGGTTCCGGTCCTGGCGAATTCCCCCCGGTGTCCTGATGCGGTACGGGAATTTCTTGCGTGACGGCATCGGCGTCCGGCCATTCCGGGGGAACCGCGGTGGGGTCCGGGTCGGCGAGGGCCGCGAGTTCGTCGTAGGGGTTGGACGGACTGGACGGCATGCGTAAGGGGGTTCGCATCACCTCATCCCACTACACCCGCCCCCCTCGAACGCAAGGGCTACCGCCGGTACGCCCAAAAGACCCCGACAAGACCCCGACAAGACCCCGCCCCGGGGCGCGACCGCGTACGCCGACGGACTCATCGGGGGTTCCGGCCATCGTGGGGCCGTTCCGGTGCGGAAACCAGGGAGTGGAGAGGGTGCCGTGCAGCGTACGGGAACGGGTGGGGGGCTCGCGCGGTGTACGTGCGGCATGTGTAGCCCATGGGTGCGCGGCCCGGTGGGCGCTCCGTATGGCGGAGAGAGGGCGTATATGTACGCGTCCTCTTTTTTTGTGAGCCCTGTTCCAGGCAACCTTGCCCGGCGCACATGCCTCGAAGGGCCGCAACCAACGGCTCCGGGCAGATGGTCACCCGCGCCGTGAAGCGGAACGAGCACGGGTCACCGTGCCGCCTCTCACCACTCGTCGCCCAACTCCTCATGAGAGGAAGAGAAATGGCTGGCGAAGTCGCGATAACCCGCGTGGTCGGCTTACCGACCCGGACAGGGCGGACGACCAGCACAGCGGAAGTCACGATCAGTTCTCCGGGGCAAGCCGGGACGTTGGCCTGCCACCCCTGGAGGACCGTAGCGGCATCCTCGCCACCCCCGTCACCCCCGCCGCTCTCGCTGTTGGCGAGCGCGCTGCCCGCGGTGACCCTGACGTGCGCCGGCGAGACCGGCCATGTCGTGAACGCGTAGGCCGCGACGCGGCCACCGAGCCGCAGCCCGGTACGGCCCCGGTACGGCCCCGCGGCTACGGCCGGTCCCCCGGCTCCTCGCGTACGCCGGTCGACCGGCCCCTGAATTCGTCATCCCCCTGGTTTCCGTGCCGGGCGTCTCAGCCCTGCCCGGGGTGGTGACACACGGACGTCCGTCCGATCCGCAGACCAGGAAAAGGTCAGGAGGATCCCTGTGCCCAAGAATCCCGATCCCGTCCTCGCATCCGGTCTCGAGACCGCTCCCGCGCTGGTGCCCGACCCCGGTCCCGACCCCGGTCCCGACCCCGCCCCCGGGCCCGACCCCGACCCCGCCCCCGACCCCGAGCCCGCTCCCGCACCGGCATCCGAGGCACCGACGCCGCGCGGGCTCACGACTGCCACGGCGGCCACCGTGGCAGACACCCCCACTGCCCCCTACACCCACTGCCTCCGGTTCAACGCCACGGGCGCGGTCCAGTCGTTCACCGTCCCCGTCGGCGTCACCGTGCTCAATGCCCGCATGTGGGCCGCGGGCGGCCAGAGTTGGCCCGGATACAACCGCTACGGGGGCGGTGGGGGGTTCGCGTCCGGTGATGTGAGCGTGGTTCCCGGAGAGACGCTGGCCGTGGTGGTGGGCCAGTCCGGAGACTTCGGTGGCGGCGGCTTCGGCCTGGGTGCCGGTGGAGGGCTGAGCGGGCTGTTCAGCAACCGGCTGCAGCGGCCGCTGCTCGTGGCCGGCGGCGGTGGCGGCGGCAGCGCTTTCATGGACGGGAGCGGCGGAAACGGCGGGGCCGGTGGTGGCCAGACCGGAGGTACGGGAGCAGGGCCTGTCCCCGGGCAGGGCGCTGCCGGGGCGACGGGCGGGGCCGGTGGAGCCGACAACTACGGCAACCGCGGAGGACGCGGAGGCGATCTCGGCGCTCCGGGCGGCAGCAACTCCCGCGGGGTGGCCGGTGGTGTCGTTCCCGTCGCGGGCCTGGGCGGTGGCGGCGGCGCCGGCATCCAGGTCTCGAACGGCCAGTGGCGCGGCTCGGGCGGCGGGGCCGGCTACGCGGGCGGAGGCGGTGCCGCGTGCGACGCGGGCGCGGCTTCCGTGGGTGGCGGCGGGGGCGGCGGCAGCGGTTTCGCGGCCGGTCCGGGTGTGTCGGGCGGGGTGACGATCGCGGGTTCCGGCCGCTACGCCGCGAACAAGGGGGACCCGCTCTACCAGGCGGGCATCGGCGACGACTACAAACCGGGCCAAGTGGTGCTGCAGTGGCGGCTCCCGGCGATCACGGTGTCGCCGGGCGGGCCGCCGGACGTGACGCTGACGCGCGCGGGCGAGACCGGCTACCCGGGTGTGCGGCTGCGCGCCGACGAGGAGGCCACAGGCTCCCGCCGCGACGTCCGCGTGGAGCTGCCTCAGGGAAAGGGACTTCAGTTCGTCGAGGAGGGCGACCCGGGGTACCAGCTCACCGTGCAGAGCGCCTCCGGCGGGACGGCGTACTCCACCGGGACCCTGTCCGCGGACGGGCAGACCCTCACCTTCACCGACGTCGACCTGGGCCTCACGGACCCCGGCTCCACCTCCGCCATGTGGGTCGCCGTCAAAGCCACCGGCGACTCCCCCGGGGGAGGCACCCACCTGGTCTTCCGTGTGGGAGATCAGACCTCGAACTCCACGGCCGTCTACGTCGGGGAGCTGTTCTCGACGTCGCAGGGCGGGCCGCCGGACATCGTCCTGCCGCGCTCGGGCGCGACCCGCTACCCCGGCGTGCGACTGCGCGCCGAGACGGAAGTCACCGGCTTCCGCCGCGACGTCCGTGTGGCGTTCTACCCCGGAATGGGACTGCGGTTCGTCGCGGAAGCCGGTACGGAATACCAGCTCACCGTGCAGAACGCCGACGGCGGCACGGAGCGCCGCACGGGAACCCTGTCGGCTGACGGACAGGTCCTCACCTTCGCCGACGTCGACCTCGGCCTGACAGACACCGGCTCCGTCTCCCTCATGTGGGTCGCCCTCAAAGCCTCCAGCAACTCCCCCCTGGTGGGCACCTACCTGATCTTCAGCGTGGGAGATCGGGCCACCCAGGGCTCCACGCCCATCCAGATCGTGAACTGGTAGGCCCGGAAGGCCCGGTAGCCGTTGGCCGATCGGCCAACGGCCGCCAGGCCGCCCGCCACCCGTCTACACCCGCTACAAGGAACGCCCCCCGCCCAGAAGGAGCACACACAACGTGGACACGGTGGCATCCCGCCCGCACCGAACCCCCATGGCCGCACCCCCCGCATCACGGAGCATGTCCATCGCGGCCCGGGTGTACGGATACCCGCCGGCCCACAACGCGGGCTCCGAGTGGATGCTCCACTCGATGCTCCGTCCCCTGGCCGCACGTGGTCACCGGGTGACGGTCTGGCTGTCGCATCCCGGAAGCATCGACAAGAGCTACGAGATCGACGGCGTGCGCGTCGTCCCGTACCAGGAGGGCATCGACTTCGCCGCCCACGCCCAGAAGGCGGACGTGCTGTTGTCCCACTTCGAGAACGTCCCGATCCTGACGGGTCTCGCGCGCGCCCGGCAGATCCCCATGGTCGTCATCTGCCACGACAACTTCGCCACCAGCTTCCACAACGCGGCGGGCGCCGACCTCGTCGTCTACAACAGCGAATGGATCCGCCGGGACGGCGAGATCTTCTACGCCCGTTACCCCCACGAGTTCCTGCCCAAGCGCACCATGGTCGTCCGCCCGCCCGTCATGGCCGAGGAGTACCGCACCAAGCCGGGTGACCGCGCGACCCTGGTGAACCTCAACGCGGACAAGGGCGGCGAGCTCTTCTGGCAGCTCGCCGCGTGGACACCCGAGTGGAAGTTCCTGGGCGTCCGCGGCGCCTACGGACAGCAGATCATGCCGCCGCCGCGGTTACCGAACTGCGAGGTCGCCGAGAGCGTGAGCGGCAAGGAGATGCGCGACCACGTCTACGCCCGGTCCCGCGTCATGCTGATGCCCAGCATCTACGAGTCCTGGGGACGGGTGGCGGTGGAGGCGTTCGCCTCCGGCATCCCCGTGGTCGCCCACCCCACCCCCGGACTGGTCGAGGCCCTCGGCGAAGCCGGGATCTTCGCCTACCGCGACGACCTCAACGCCTGGATCCACGCCCTGATGTCCTTGCAGGACCCCAAGAACTGGGCCCGCGCCTCCCGCCGCGCGAAGGCCCGCTCCACCGAGCTGAGCGCGGCCCCCGACCTCGACCTCTGGTGCGACGCCATCGAGTCGCTGTACGGCCCGAGGCGAAGGAAGACTTTCCGCGTGGAAGGCCCGCCGAGGCACAACGGGACCGGAAACAGGAACGGGACCGGGACCGGAAACGGCCACCGTCCGGGCGGCCAGGGCCTCAGCGCGTCGTGACAGCCGGAGCTCCTCCCGTCAGCGGCCGCGTCCATCCTCAGTAGGGCCGTGTCCCGCGCGCGTGTAAGCGATCGAGGATGCGGCGTAGGTGCCACCCCCAAGAACGCTCAACCACGAGAACGGGCCGTCGAATCGACCATGGCACGCTTCATAGAAGACGCCGAGCGCGAGGGCGGCGGCCAGCACGTTTCCCATCATGGCGGACGCCCGCAGATCGATCATGGACGACCGGTTCGCGGCACGGCCGACATTGCGCATCGACATGGAAGATCTCCTCAACGGGAAGCGGAGGCCCGGAGGGCCGAAGTGTGGGCCAGGGGCCCTGGGCGCAGGTGTGCTGATACATCTCGCGAATGGTTCGCGAACGGTTGCGGCAGGCGGCCCCCGACGGCGCCCGAGACCGGACGCCCATGATCGTCTCGACGCAGGCAGAGCATCACCGGAACCCTTGCCGCATTTCAAGGAGTTCGGGGGTGCCTCGGGGGGTGCCTCGCGTGTGGCGCCGCCGCCCGGACGAGGGCCGTACGATTCCCCCTGCCGGAGCATTACCCACCAGTAAGATCGTTTTCTGCACAACAAGGCGCACTCACATGGCACAGCACCCGTTGGTGTCTCTACGGGGATCGGTCGGTCTCTCCCACCCCGCCTACGCGCGGCTGATCGCCGAGACGCACGCCCGCCTGGGCTTCGGGCACATGGCGGCGCGGCGGGAGAAGATCTCGCGCTGGGAGTCCGGGCGGACCGTCCCGGAGCTCACCGCGCAGCTCGCCATGGCCCATGTCCACCAGGTGCCGGGGGAAGAGGTGGAACGGCTCGGCTGGCCCCACTGGCTGCACCTGGCCACCGGCGATGCCGCCCTTCCGTACCAGCCCTGGACCGTCCCGGGCGCCCTCAACACCCTGCGCGGCACGGCACGGCCCTCCGAGGCGCGGCCCCACCCCGACCGCCTCGCCGTCACCGGCCCGGCACTCGCCGTCCAGATCCGGGAATCCCTTGCCGCTCTGGCCGGCCGGCAGCCGCCGCCCGCCCGTGACGGCCACCGCGTCACCCCCGACACCGTGGCCTGGATCGAAACCCGCACACAGGCCCTCGAACGGCACGAAGCGGGAACACCCCTCACCCCCACCGCCCTGTACGGCGCCGCGCGCACCGAACACCGGCTGATCACCACCCTGCTGACCACCGGCGGCTACGACAGCACCACCGGAACCCGGCTGCTGCTCCTGGCCACCCGCACCGCGGTCCTGTGCGCATGGCTCAGCAGCTCCCTGGGCGAGGAAGCCGGAGCGGAGCGCTACACCCTCGCCGCGATCCGCGCCGCCACCGCCGCCGGCGCACGACAGCACACCGCCGAATCCATGTGCCAGCTCGCCGTCAGACACCTCATCGCCGGCAGCCCCCGGGACGCACTGCACCTGGTCCACGCCGCACGGGCAGCCGCCCCGCACCCCACGGCCCACCTCGCGGCCTCGCTGCACATCAAGGAAGCCCTCGCCCTCGCCCGCCTCAAGGACGCAACCGCCAGCTTCCGCACACTGGGCCACGCGACCCGCGCACTGGATGCCGACACCACCGGCCGGAACCCCACCGACAACAACCTGCCCGGCATCACCCTCGACGAGGACTACCTGGCCATAGTCCGCGGTCACGCCTGGTGCTTCCTGGGCCGCCCCCGAAAAGCACTGCCCCACTTCGCCTCCCTGTTCACCTCCGCCCCCTCATCCCCCATCCCCTACACCGCACGACGCCTCCTCCACGCAGTCGACTCACAACTGGCCGACGGCCAACTCGACGCCGCCGCCCACAGCACCCACCACGCCGTCACCCTCACCGGAACCCTCCCCCCAGGCCTCACCCACAAATACCGCCAACGCCTCGCCCCCCACCGCGCCGAACCACTCATACGCGACCTGCTCGACCTGCTCGCCGACACCAGCCCATGACCCGGCGCATACGGGCCGAGCGGTGCTACGGGAGCCGCTGAATGATCGTCGCCGGCACCCGCCCGCGCACATCGTGATGAGGGCGAACCCCTATATGGATTTCTGTATAGTCGGGTGCGTGAGTCGCCCCTGGCAGATCGAGATCGAGCCGGAAGTCCGGCAGTGGCTGGAGCTCCTCCCGGATGCCCAGTACGACAAGGCCGAGCGGGCGGCTGACATGCTCGCGGCCCAGCCGACCACCCTGGGGGAGCCGTACTCCCGCCACCTCGGCGGCAAGGTGCGCGAGCTGCGTTTCACTCTGGACGGCAACGCCGTGCGCGTCACGTACTGGCTCGCCCCGGTCCGGCGCATCGTCCTGCTCACGGTGTTCCGCAAGACCAGACAGCACGAAACGGCCGAAGTCGAGCGCGCCCAGCAGGCGCAGAAGGTGTGCGAGGCGGACCATGACCCCGCCGAGCACGACTACGACCGGGCCAAGGAGGAAAGTCCGTGAACCACTCGCAGTGGAAGACCCGCCGGGCCAGGAAGCTCCTGGGAGAGCCGGTCGAGGAGTCCCCCGCCTATGTGGAGGCCGGGTACGCGTTCGCCCTCGGTCAGGCCGTCTACGACCGGCGTACCGAGCTCGGCCTGTCGCAGACCGAGTTGGCACGGCGCGCCGGTATGACCCAGCCGCAGATCTCCCACATCGAGGGCGGTGACTCCGTACCGACCCTGCCACTGCTCACCCGCCTGGCCAAGGCTCTCGACGCGTCGTTGACCATCGACCTGGACGGCGACAGGTCGGCCTTCGTCTTCACCGCGCACGACCGCCGGCAGCAGGACGAAGCGTCCCCGGGCGGAAACCCCTCGGCAGCGTGAGCCCATCACCCCCTCACAGCCGCTGAATGATCGTCCCCGTCGCCAGCCCCCCGCCCGCGCACATCGTGATGAGGGCGAACTCCTTGTCCGCGCGCTCCAGTTCGTGCAGGGCCGTCGTGATCAGGCGGGCGCCCGTGGCGCCGACCGGGTGGCCCAGGGCGATCGCGCCGCCGTTGACGTTGACCTTTTCGAGGTCCTGGTCGAAGACCTGGGCCCAGGAGAGGACGACCGAGGCGAAGGCCTCGTTGATCTCCACAAGGTCGATGTCGCGCAGCGACATGCCCGCCTTGCCGAGGACGGCGCGGGTGGCGTCGATGGGGCCGTCGAGGTGGAAGTGGGGGTCGGCGCCGACGAGGGCCTGGGCGACGATACGGGCGCGGGGGCGCAGCCGGAGGGCGCGGGCCATGCGTTTGGAGGCCCACATCAGGGCGCAGGCGCCGTCGGAGATCTGGGAGGAGTTGCCCGCGGTGTGGACGGCGGCCGGCATGACGGGCTTGAGGCCGCCGAGGACCTCCATGCTGGTGTCGCGCAGCCCCTGGTCGCGGTCGACGAGGCGCCACATGCCCTGGCCGGCGTCCTGTTCCTCCTCCGTCGTGGGCACCTGCACGGCGAAGGTCTCGCGCTTGAAGCGCTCCTCGGACCAGGCGCGGGCGGCCCGTTGCTGGGAGAGCAGTCCGAGGGTGTCGGTGTCCTCGCGGGTCAGGCCGCGCCTGCGGGCGATGCGCTCGGCGGCCTCGAACTGGTTGGGGAGGTCGACGCTCCACTCGTCGGGGAAGGGCTTGCCGGGCCCGTGCTTGGAGCCGCTGCCGAGCGGGACGCGGGACATGGCCTCGACGCCGCAGCCGATGCCGACGTCGATGACCCCGCCCGCGATCATGTTGGCGACGAGGTGGTTGGCCTGCTGCGAGGAGCCGCACTGGCAGTCCACGGTGGTGGCGGCGGTCTCGTAGGGCAGGCCCATGGCGAGCCAGGCGGTGCGCGCCGGGTTCATCGACTGCTCCCCGGCGTGGGTGACGGTGCCGCCGACGATCTGCTCGACGCAGTCGGGCTGGATACCGGTGCGGGCGAGGACCTCACGGTAGGTCTCGCCCAGCAGATAGGCGGGGTGGAGGTTGGCGAGCACGCCCCCACGCTTGCCGATGGGGGTGCGCACGGCTTCGACGATGACGGGTTCCGCGGCCATGATGCGTCCTTTCGTGGCATCCGGAGGCGTCCCGGCGACCCCCGGCGCTGTGCCGATCCGCCCGGGGCCTCCCGGTGGCCCCTGAGCACTCCCCCGCCGAACTGGTACGCGTTCTAGTTCCGTTCGCAGTCTTATGACTGCCGCCCTCGGTACGCAAGGGTCGCGCACGCCCCGCCTCCGCAACAGATGGCGTTCCCGCCCTTGCCACTCCAAGACCCCGTCACTACCTTCGGCGCATCTGATGACCCATCAGAAATGAGGTGGTGGGCGATGTCCGGTCCAGCATCCGGTCCAGCGCCCGGTTCGGCATCCGGCCCGGCGCTGCCCGAGGGCTTCGACCTCACCGATCCCGGCCTCTACCAGCACCGGGTGCCGCTCCCGGAATTCGCCGCGCTGCGGCGTACGGCACCGGTGTGGTGGGTCGCCCAGCCGCACGGCGTGGCGGGCTTCGACGACGACGGCTACTGGGCGGTCACCCGGCACGCGGACGTCAAGGAGGTCTCCACCCGGCCGGAGACCTTCTCCTCCGCCGTCAACACGGCCGTCATCCGCTTCAACGAGCACATCGAGCGCGAACAGATCGACGTACAGCGCCTCATCATGCTCAACATGGACCCGCCGGAGCACACCCGTGTCCGGCAGATCGTCCAGCGCGGCTTCACCCCGCGCGCGATACGGGCGCTCAAGGACACGCTCCGGGAGCGCGCGGGCGCGATCGTGGCAGGGGCCCGGGAGCGCGGCACGGGCGACTTCGTCACGGACATCGCCTGCGAACTGCCGCTCCAGGCCATCGCCGAGCTGATCGGCGTCCCCCAGCGGGACCGGGCGAGGATCTTCGACTGGTCCAACAAGATGGTCGCGTACGACGACCCGGAGCTGGCCATCACGGAGGAGGTCGGCGCGAACGCCGCGCTGGAGCTCATCTCGTACGCGATGAACCTGGCCGCGGACCGCAAGGAGCGACCCGCACGGGACATCGTCAGCGCCCTGGTCGCCGCCGAGGACGAGGGCAACCTCGCGTCCGAGGAGTTCGGCTTCTTCGTGCTGCTGCTGGCCGTCGCGGGCAACGAGACCACGCGCAACGCCATCAGCCACGGCATGCACGCCTTCCTCACCCACCCCGACCAGTGGGAGCTCTACAAGCGCGAGCGCCCGGCCACGGCGGCGGAGGAGATCGTACGGTGGGCGACCCCGGTGGTCTCCTTCCAGCGCACGGCGACCCGGGACACGGGGCTCGGCGGCGCGACGGTCCGGGCGGGGCAGCGGGTGGGGCTCTTCTACGCCTCCGCCAACCACGACCCCGAGGTCTTCGACCGGCCCGAGGTCTTCGACATCACCCGCGACCCCAACCCCCACCTGGGCTTCGGGGGCGGCGGGCCGCACTTCTGCCTCGGCAAGGCCCTGGCGACGCTGGAGATCGACCTCATCTTCACCGCGATCGCGGACGCCCTGCCGGACATCCGACTCGCCGGAGAACCAAGGAGGTTGAGATCGGCCTGGCTCAACGGCATCAAGGAGCTCCGGGTGCGCTACGGCTGAGCGCATTCGTCTGACGTGACGTCAACTTTCTTCGTACGGACCGAATTCGGTCCGTACCCGCACCTTGCCCGCGGCCATCGGCGGACTTACCCTCGGGTACACCTTCCGGGACGGCACGTTCGTCACACGTCGCACGCCCGATGCACGCCCGTTGTGTGCCGCGCTCGCGCGACCGCGCCATCCGGGGCTCGCCGAGGCTCGCCGCACCTCTCCACGGCTTCCGAGAGGACATCAGCATGAAGGACGCTCAAGGCAGACAGGTGACAGGACGCGTCAGATGGCGCAAGTTCGCCGTACTGGCCGTGCCGGGCTTCGCGGCGACGGCGGCACTGGCCGTCGCGCTGGCCGACGGGGCGCTGGCGGCCTCCTTCGCCGTGTCCGGGCAGGAGTTCAAGGTCAGCGCCGGCAACCTGGACGGCGAGGGCTTCGCGCAGTACGGCAGCATCGACACCAACGCCCGGGGCCAGCTGCTGCCCGTGGCCGTCACCGCGGTCAAGAAGGCGGAGATCAAGAACCTCTGCCAGTCCGTGGTCACCCACCTGCCCGTGATCGGCGACATCTCGCTGAACCTGCACGCCGGCCAGGGCAGCGATCCGGTCAAGGCGTCCGACCTGTTCCTGGACGCCACGCAGCTCAGCGGCAACGCCGAGTTCAAGAACATCGAGATCGGGCGCGACGCCTCCACGCTCGACAAGGGTCCGAAGGGCGCGCAGGGTCTCCAGGACCTCTTCGCCCAGCAGGCCGACCACGTGAAGATCAACGACATGCACCAGGTCGCCTGGGCGACCAACGCGGGCACCTTCACCCTCTCCGGCCTGAACATGAGCATCGCCAAGGGCAAGCAGGAGTGCTTCTGACGTGGCGGCCGGCATCGAGTCCGGCCGTCCACGGCGCCACCCCTGGGCGGCGTGGCGCCAGTGGCGCAAGGGACGGCCGTTCTGGGGCGGGCTGGCGGCCACGCTCGCCGGGGCGGAGATCTGCGCCATCCCCCTGGCCCCGCTGAAGATCATGCTGCACCAGGGGATCGCGGGCATCCCGTCGGTCCTCATGGGGCTGGTGATGATCGTGATGGGCCTCAGCGCGTGGTTCGCACCGCAGTACCGGACGCTCGCCGGGATCGTCACCGTGATGGTCGCCGCGGCGACGCTGGTGATGTCCAACCTCGGCGGCTTCCTGATCGGCACGCTGCTGGGGGTGATCGGCGGGGCACTGATCTTCGCCTGGACCCCACTGGCCCCGCCGGACCCTCCGGGCGGGGAACCCGACCCCCAGGAGACACCAGCACCCACCCCCGACCCCGAGGCCGCACCCCTGCCACCTGCCGCGCCCCCGAAGGGGCGCGGGGCTGCGTTCCAATATGCGGCTCCGCCGCGTGGGCGCGACCAGCCACCCCCGACCCGCAGCCGCGAGACGACCCCAGGAAGCACCCCCGTAGGCGCCCCCGAAAAGAAGGAGACCCCATGACCACCCGTAGCCCCCGCACCCGCCCCCACACCCACACCCGGCTCGCCGCAGGCGCAATCGCCTTCGCCGCCGCGCTCGGGCTGAGCTGGGCGGGGACCGCCGACGCGCGGAGCATCGATGACGCGGGGTCGACGACCGTCACGACCGCGGGGCACTACTTCGCGGCGACGCTCACGGGGAGCGCCACGTTCAAGGCCGGCTCCGTGACCGCGACCTGCAACGTCTCCAGCTCGCAGCCGACCGCGGGCGGCGGGGACGCCAACAACCAGATACCGAACGCCCCCGGCAACCACAACGACGCGGGCCCGGTCGTCAGCAACCTCAACTCGCCCACGTACTCCTCGTGCAGCGCCAACCTCCCGGGCGTGACCGTGTCCGTCACGACCTCCGGCGCCTGGGGCGTGGCCATGCAGAACGCGGACACGCCCACCGCCACCCTCACCATCCCCAGCGGCGGCTTCGTCCTCCAGACCACCGGCCTGGCCAACTGCACGGTGACGGCGGCGCCCACCGCGGCGGCCAACCTCAACACGACCTTCGCCAACGGCTCGCCGTCCACCCTCACCGTCACCGACGGCACGGTCCCGGTGCAGGTCACCGGCGGCCTCGGCTGCCCGACGGCGGCGACGTTCTCGGTGTTCAACGCGACCTACCAGGTCACGGACGTCACGGACCCGTCCCAGCAGATCACGGTGACCGGCTGAGCCGGGCCGTACGGGCCGTACGGATGGAAGGACCGGCCGGGGCGGGGGCGTTCAGCCCTTGGCCCGCGCCGGCTCCGTCGTGCCCGGCGTCTCCCCCGCGAGCAGCGGGTCGCTCTCGGCGCGGGCCCCGGGCACCTTCCCGAGGGCCCGCCGCCCCGGCCCGGTCAGCACGTACTGGATCGCGAAGCCCAGCGTCACCACGAGCGCGCCGCCGACGGCGTCCAGTACGTAGTGGTTGGCGGTGCCGATGATCACGGAGAGGGTCATCAGCGGGTAGAGCATGCCGAGCCACCTCATCCACACCTTGGGCGCCACGGTGGCGATCACGATCCCGCACCACAGCGACCAGCCGATGTGCAGCGACGGCATCGCCGCGTACTGGTTGGACAGCTCGGTCAGCGCGCCGAAGTCCGGATTGGCGAGATCCTGCGGGCCGTTGGCGGTGTCGATGAAGCCGCGGCCCGGCATCAGGCGCGGCGGGGCCAGCGGGTAGGCCCAGAAGCCGACGAGCGCCATCAGCGTCGCGAGGGACAGCCCGGTACGCGCCCAGCGGTAGGTGCCGGGGCGGCGCACATAGAGGTAGGCCAGCAGGGAGACCGGCACCAGGAAGTGGAAGGTGCCGTAGTAGTAGTCCATCGCGTCGGCGAGCCGGTCGACGCTCGCCACGAAGTGGTTGAAGCCGTGCTCGACGTCGATGTGCAGGAACTCCTCGACGCCGAGGATCTGCCGGCCGTGGGACTCCGCGAGGGACCGCTCGTCGGGGGCGCTGGCGCGGATGAAGGAGTAGGCGAAGTAGCCGACCCGTATCAGCATCAGCTCCAGGAACACGTTCGGCCGGGTCAACGGCCGCCGCCAGAAGGGGAACAGCGGGATCCAGGAGAAGCGGCCCGGCTGCGGCTCGGTGACCGGCGTCGGCTCCGGCCGCTCCCACAGCGGCGACGTGCGCTCCAGGAACGGCACCATGCAGGCGGCGATAACCGCGGCGAGCAGCGGGGCGTTGTCGCCGACGGGCCGCAGGACGGGGTTGTCGGGCATGAGGACCGTACTGGTCAGCGTCATCACGAGGACGACCAGGACGGGCCAGACGAGCCGGTCGGCGCGGCGCCTGCCGACCCGGCCGACGACGGCGAGCAGGATCCACAGCTGCTGGTGCTGCCAGGCGGTGGGCGAGACGGCGACCGCGACGCAGCCGGTGACGGCCGTGGCGAGGAGCAGTTGGCCGTCGAGGGCGTAGCGGGCGGCGCGGCGCAGGCCGATGACGGCGACGGCGACGGCGAGCAGGCCGTGGAGGGCGAGTTCGGCGGGGCCGTGCAGGCCGACACGGAGCAGCAGGCCGTGCAGGGACTGGTTGGCGAGCCCGTCGGGCGCCTCGCCGAGGCCGGCCCCGGCGATGTGGTGCGTCCAGTACGTCCGGGAGTCGTCCGGCATGGCCAGCCAGGCGACCGCGGTGCAGACGGCGAAGGTGATCCCGGTGGAGGCGGCGGCGCGGCGGCGGCCGGTCAGCCGGAGCAGGACGCCGAAGAGCAGGACGGCGGGCTGGAGCGCGGCGGCGAGTCCGACGAGGAGGCCCGCGACGGTGCCGGAGCCGCGCGCGAGGCGTGGCGGGCAGCAGGCGAGGAGGACCAGCAGCACGGGGATGATGCTGGTCTGCCCGAGGGTGAAGGTGTTGCGCACGGGCAGCGAGAGCACGGCCAGGATGATCGCCGCGGGGGCCGCGAGGAGGGCGGTGCGGCGGCTGACCGGGGCGGGCAGGGAGCGGGCGGCGACGAGGGCGAGGGCGACGACGAGCAGCAGGGTGCCGAGCGTCCAGCCGATGCCGAGGCTGTGTTCGGCGGCCTTGGTCAGCGGTTTGAGCACGAGGCCCGCGAAGGGGGTGCCGGTGAACCTGTCGGTGTCGTACAGCGAGCCCTTCACATGGAGGACACCGTTGTCACCGATCCATCGTTCGAGGTCGGTCAGGCGTCGGTCCGGGGGCAGCCGGAGCACGGCCGCGGCCTGCCGGACGGCCAGCAGACCCGCGAGCAGCCACAGCGCCGCCAGGGCCATACCGGTTCGTGACCCTGCCCTCGGCAGGCTCGCCAGCCCGCCCCTCTCCGCATTCGCCACGCCCCGCCGCTCCTCCAGTCGCCAAGCCGGGTCACCCTCGTAGAGCTCTTTGAGACCTTACTGAGTCCTGGAGTACGGACGCAGGTCACCCCCGGGTCACCTGCCACGGTGCCACGGCTGTCCGGAATCGGTAGGGAAACCGGCCGGGACGTGTCCCCGCGGCGTCATGGCCGGGGGTCGTGGTCGCCCTTGACGGGGCCGTTGTGGGGCTGTTCGGAGTCCGAGCCGCAGAGCTCCGTGTTGAGTTCGCGGACGAGTTCGCGGAGGTCCGTGGGGCGGTCCTTCGACCACCAGTCGCCGAGGAGTTCGGCGAGGGACTGCTCGCGGGCCTCGAAGAGGCGCTCGGCGATCCGCCGTCCCTCGTCGGTGAGGGTCAGGGGGAGTCCGTCGCGCACGGCGAGGCCGCGGGCCTCCAACTGCCGGACCGCGTCGGTGATGACGTGCAGGGGGATGTCGACGCGCTCGGCGAGGAGGGCGGGTTCGGCGGAGCCGTAGCGTTTGATGCGCAGCAGCATCCAGCTGGCGGCGGGGTGCAGGTCGAGCCCGGCGCGGGCGGTGATCTCCTCGTAGATCCGGCGCTTGCCCTCGCGGCTGCCGAGCAGGGACAGGGCGCGGGCGCACTCCTCGCGCGAGGAGCGTTCGACGGGGTTGCTGGAGAGGACCTCGCTGGTGTCGGGGGCGGTGACGCTGCCCCGCAGCGGTTCCTCGCGCAGGAAGAAGGCGAGGGCGAAGGCCACGAGCACGGCGGGCACCGCGTACAGGAACACGTCGGTGATCGACGTGGAGTAGGCGTCGAGCACGCCCGCCCGCGGCCCGGCGGGCAGGGTGGCCACGGCCCGCGGGTCGGACTTCAGCCGTTCCGGGGTGACGCCGGGCGGCAGGTGCGTGCCCGCGAGGGCGTCGGCGATCCGGGGCCCGAGCCTGCTGGTGAAGATGGTGCCGAAGATGGAGACGCCGAAGGACGCGCCGATGGAGCGGAAGAAGGTGGCACCGGAGGTGGCGACGCCCAGGTCCTCGTACCCCACGGCGTTCTGCACGACGAGCACGAGGACCTGCATGACGAGGCCGAGCCCGAAGCCGAAGACGAAGAAATAGCCGCTCATCTCGGCGGTGCCGCTGGCCGGATCCAGTCGGTGCAGCAGGAGCAGGCCGATGGCGGTCACGCCGGTCCCGGCGATGGGGAAGGCCTTGTAGCGGCCGGTGCGGCTGACGATCTGCCCGGAGGCGGTGGAGGAGATCAGCATCCCGGCCACCATCGGCAGCATGTGCACACCGGACAGGGTGGGCGAGACGCCCTGCACGACCTGGAGGAACGTCGGCAGGTAGGTCATGGAGCCGAACATCGCGAAGCCGACGACGAAGCCGATCACCGAGCAGAGCGCGAAGGTGCGGATGCGGAACAGCTTCAGCGGCAGTACGGGTTCGGCGGCGCGCCGCTCCACGAGCACGAACGGGACCAGCAGCGCCGCGCCCAGCACCCCGAGGCCGATGATCCGCCAGGACGACCACGGGTAGGTGACGCCGCCGAGCGAGGTCATCAGCACCAGGCAGGTGGCGACGGCGGCGATGAGGAAGGTGCCGAGGTAGTCGATGCGGTGCGGGGTGCGGCGGACGGGGATGTGCAGGACGGCGGCGATCACGGCGAGCGCGACGACGCCGATGGGCAGGTTGATGTAGAAGACCCAGCGCCAGCTGAGATTGTCGACGAAGAGCCCGCCGAGCAGCGGCCCGAGCACGCTCGTACCGCCGAAGACCGCGCCGAACAGCCCCTGGTAGCGGCCGCGGTCGCGGGGCGGCACGATGTCCCCGACGATCGCCATCGACAGCACCATCAGCCCGCCGCCGCCCAGCCCCTGGAGGGCGCGGAAGGCGATGAGCTCACCCATGTTCCGGGAGAGTCCGCACAGCGCGGAGCCCACCAGGAAGATGACGATGGCCGTCTGGAACAGCTTCTTGCGCCCGTACTGGTCGCCCAGCTTGCCCCACAGCGGGGTCGCGGCCGTGGACGCGAGCATGTAGGCGGTGACGACCCACGACAGGTGGTCGAGGCCGCCGAGGTCGCTGACGATCGTCGGCAGGGCGGTGGAGACAATGGTCTGGTCCAGGGCCGCCAGCAGCATGCCGAGCAGCAGGGCCCCGATCGCGACGAGGACGGTGCGCCGCGACTGCCCCGCACCGGGTACGGGCACGGGCTCCGCGGCGGCCACGGAAGGGCCCGGGGTGTCGTCCGCCATGGGCTGACTCCTGGGGTGCGGCTCGTGAGTGCTGCGGCTCGTGCTGCGGCTGCCGGCTTGTCCGCTTCCCATCGTGTTCCGGATCGGCGCGCCCGGCCCGCCGGGGTAGGCCATTGGCAGCCCTCCCCCGGCCGGCGATCACGGCCGGACCTGGGCTGTTGGAGGTTCCGGGCGACTTTTTGTATCGTTAAGGAACAAAGTGGCTCCGCCCGTATTCCCTGACCGGCGGGCGGAGCCGCTTGTCTTCTTCCCGCGTCTGGAGTCGCCGATGACCACGCTCACCGCCCGCGCCCTGCTCCTGGACATGGACGGGACGATCGTCAACTCCGACGCCGTGGTCGAGCGCTGCTGGCGCCGCTGGGCCGAGGAACAGGGGCTGGACGCCACCGAGGTGCTGAAGGTCGTGCACGGCCGCCAGGGCTACGCGACCATGGCCGTCCTGCTGCCCGACCGCCCCATGGAGCTCAACCACGAGGACAACCGCCGCATGCTCGCGGCGGAGACCGCCGACGTCGACGGCGTCGTCCCGGTCGCGGGCGCGCCCGCCTTCATGGCCGCCCTCGCCACTCTCCCCCACGCCCTGGTCACCTCCGCCGACCGCGGCCTCGCCGAGGCCCGCATGGGCGCCGCCGGGCTGCCGATGCCGGACGTCCGCGTCACCGCGGAGTCCGTGGGCGCCAGCAAGCCGGACCCGGAGGGCTTCCTCAAGGGCGCCGCCCACCTCGGCTTCGCCCCGGCGGACTGCATCGTCTTCGAGGACTCCGAAGCGGGCATCACGGCGGGCAAGGCCGCCGGCATGCGCGTCGTGGGCGTGGGCCCCCGCGCGGCCGCCCACGGCCCGGACGTCGCCGTCCCGGACCTGACCCACGTACGGGTCGAGACCGCGGCGGACGGCGGGATCGTGCTGCGCGTCGGGGGCTGAACCCGGAAGGGTCAACGGCGCGGCGAGAAGTCCAGGACCACATCGCACTCCAGCGCAGTCGCCAGACGCTGAAGGACGGGGATGGTGGGAGTGATCTTCCCGGACTCGACACGGGAAATGAACGCCTGCCCGGTCCCCGCGCGGGCGGCGAGCTCGGCCTGGGAGAGACCCAACTCCATCCGCCGGGCGCGAACGAGATCAGCGGCGATCAACACGAGTCCTGGCTGTAGCGAGGCAGTACGCCCGTGTCGATGACCCACTCGCCAACGGCGATCCTGTCGCCGAAGACGTACGGAACGCGGGCTTCGTACACAGGAGTTCCTTCCCGGACCCCGATGACCCAGTGGTGCACGCAAGTGCCGTCACGAGGGTCGACGATCAGATAATGAGGGATGCCGAGCTGCGGGTAGTGCCGCAACTTGCTCTCGTAGTCGTTCTCGGGGTTGGACGGGGAGACGATCTCGACGGCAGCGAGGAGGGTACGAGGACTGATGGCACCCTCCGTGTCCATGGCCGCCTCCGGAAGGACAAGAACGTCGGGCCGTCGCAGCTGCCCGAGACCTGGTTCTTCGATGTCACCGGACGTAGTGGCAATCACTCCGTCGGGCAATTGCGGCTGAAGCTGGCGTTCGATACGCGAGGCCGCCAGGTCATGCCGACCCGCCGGGCTCATCATCATGATGATCTGACCCTCGCTGATCTCGACGTGCGGGCTGAAGGGTGCGGGCGGCGTGAAATGCTCGGCGAAGGCACGCAGGTGCTGGTAGATCTCTTGCTTCGCAGTGATCGCCATAAGCGCAGTGTATGACGAAATCGTCATGCCCGGACTGTCGAACCGGGATCGCGCTGCGCATCGAGGGCTGACGCGCGGCGGGCCCGCCTCCTAGGCTGACCCCATGATCACCAGCGACCGCATCGGCCCGCCCCTCACCGGCGGCGAGCGCGAGACCCTGCGCGCCTTCCTCGACTACCACCGCGCGACCCTCGCCATGAAATGCGAGGGCCTGACGGACGAAGACCTGCGCCGTCGCTCCATGCCCCCGTCGACGCTCACCTTGCTCGGCCTGGTGCGGCACATGGCGGAGGTCGAGCGCACCTGGTTCCGCCGCGTCATCGACGGCGAGGACATCCCGCACGTCTGGTCCGACAAGGGCGACTACCAGGAGGCGTTCGACGCGGACGCGTCCACCGGCCCGGAGGCCTTCACCGCCTGGCAAGCGGAGGTCGAGCACGCCCGCCGCATCGAACAGGCCGCGGAATCCCTCGATGTGACGGGCTACTTCCCGAAGTGGGGCGAGGACGTCTCGCTCCGGCTGGTGATGCTTCACCTCATCCACGAATACGCACGGCACAACGGGCACGCGGATCTGCTGCGCGAGGGGATCGACGGGGTGACGGGGGCCTGAGCGCCGCGGGCCGACCCCGTCAGACCTTTCCGTCGATCTGCTCCAGGAACGTCACTTCTGCGTCGACCACGAACTTCTCGCGCCCTTCGAGGAAGTGCCGGGTGTGCGGCTGCCGTTCATGGGCCTCGAACGCGGCCCGGTCCTCGTACAGCTCATAGAAGACCCGCACATTCGGCTCGCCGGGCACGCGGTGATTCACGTACACGACCGTGCCGCTCTCGTGGGCCCGGATCCCGTCCACGGTGCGCGCCACCAACTCGTCGAAGCCACATGCGGCATCGGCGTCATGCAGCGTGAAACGTACAACCAGCGCAAAGCCTGCGGCCATGTTCGCTGCCCCCTCAAGTCGCGGTACCCACCAACCTCTGCCCGTCGTGGACACGGACATGCGGAGCATCGTCACCGATCGCGTCCAGGAGTCGCACGGCGTACGCCTCCGTCATCACCGAGGCCACCTCGTCAGGGGCCAGCCAGGACACGTCAGCGGCTTCGTCGGAGGGCCGCGCGGTGCCGCCCACGGGGCGGCAGCGGAAGACGAGGGCGACGATCCCGCGCGTCATGTTCTTGTACACACCGGTCAGCCGCTCCACCTCGACCTCGACGCCGGTCTCTTCCCACACCTCACGGCGGACCCCGGCCTCCGGCGCCTCCTCGATCTCCAGCACGCCGCCGGGCAGTTCCCATCGCCCGTTGTCGGCACGGCAGATCGCGAGCATGCGGCCGTCGTCGCGGACGACAGCGCCTGCCACGGAAACGGAATGAAGTGGTGCGGACGGCCCATTCACGAGCGTGAGACTACTCAGCCCTGGCCGTCGAACTCGTACTCCAGCACATACGACGCCGCGTCGAGTGTCATCTCATTGACCTCAACGGCCCTGCCGCCCTCGGCGAACGCAGTCCGGCAGATCAGGATGACCGGCGTCCCGGGCGAGAGCCCGAGCTGCTCGGACTCGTCGACGGACGGCATGCGGCAGCGGATTTCCTCCCGGAAGTGAACAGGCTTGCAGCCGAGTTCCGCCAGGCGTGCGTACGTGCCGCCCGGACCGGTGTCCTCCCGCGTGATGGGAGACCCGGCCACGAGGTCGGCGGGCAGGTACGAGGTGGAAATCAGAACCGGCTTGCCATCAAGGACGAAGCGCCTGCTCCGCACACACGCCGTGGAAGTCGGGGCCAGGCCCAACGCCGCGGCCACCTCGTCCGGCGCCGCTCGTTCCGTGACCTCCACCCGATCCACCACAAGCACGCGATCCTCGATGTCGGCAGACCATATGGACCGCCCGGCACCCCAGGTCTCCTCGGCCAGCCGCTGGATGCCCCTGCGTCTGAGCGGACGGAACGACCGGACGAAGACACCGGCGCCCTTTCGGGCCTCGACCACCCCTTCGCTCTGCAGCAGCCCCAGGGCCTGGCGAACCGTCATGCGGGCCACGCCGTACGTGGCCATCAGCTCGTTCTCGCCGGGCAGCCGACCGCTGGGACCGTACTCGCCGGCCTGGATCGCCTCTCTCAGATCGGCGGCAATCCGCTGGTACTTGGGCTGGCGGCCAGCGCCCCGGTCGGCCATCGAGTGATCACCTCTTCCTTCTCCGGACAGCGTAAAGGGCAGTGCCCCGATGATGCGGACGCGGGTTCACCGGACAACCCCAGAGAGGGATTGACGTCTCTAGAGACGTTGGCTTCACTTGATGACATCTCTAGAGATGTCGCCGGGTCGTGCGACATCCGGACCCGAGCCGCCGATTGCTCTCATCCCAGCGCACGAGAGGCACTCGTCATGCTGATTCCCCTGATGTTCCCTTCGCCCTTCGTCCCCCTGCCGCACAGCAGCGGGCCTCCCGCCATGCCCAGGCCACCGGAGCCCGGCTGTGCCGAATGCGTCAGGCTCGGCAACGCCTTGACGTGGGCGCAACGTACCGATGACAGCACCCGCACACAGGCCGTTCTGGACGAGCTCAGCACTCACTTCAACACGGCGCACGCCACGTAGGCCCTGACCGCTGGCGGTCAGGCATCAGGAGCGCGGCGGCGTCCAGGGGCAAGCCATCCGCACGCCCCGCACCGTGCCCGCGTGCGCCCCCTCTGCCTCCGCCCGCTCCGGCGCGGCACTTGGCAACCCGGCCGTCCCGCGCTGGAATGCGAGGCACCGTTCTCCGTGAGTGCCGCACGCGACGAGAGGAGTCCGATCGTGATCCACATGACCGAGACCCTGGCTGTGCACACCGTCGAAGGCTTCCTCACCCCCGACGAGAGCGACCGGCTCACCAAGCTCCTGGACGAGCACCTCGTGGCCACCGGCTGGACACCTGCCCGGCCCAGCGACGGCCTGGTCGCGCCCGACGAGGTCCAGGAGATCCTGGCCGTCGGCATCGAACGGGCACTGCCCGCCATACGCCGGGTGTTCCCGTCCGTGGCCGGCGCCACGCCGTGGGACTACCACGACCTCGGCCCCGGGGATCGCATCGAGCCGCACCTCCACGGTGTGGGCGAACCCGACGCGCGGCCGCAGCGGGTCGCACGAGTCGCCTTCCACCTCCAAGAGGCCGAACGTGGAGGTGAGTTCTACGTCGAGACGGCCTCCTCCGACGCGCTGTGGACCGAGCGCGTCGCGGGGCCAGGCAGCGGCTTCGTGCCCGGCACGCGCTTCGCCCACGAGATATCGCACCACGCCGGGCCCGAGGCCACCGCCACGCTGAGCCATGTCCCCCGCACCCGCTGGACCAGCGCCCCGCCCGCCGGGACGGCTGTCGTCTACGGCGCCCAGCTCGTCCACGGCGTGGCGGCCGTCCGTGAGGGACGGCTGCGGAAGCTGATCACCAACCTCCTCGGCGAGAGCTGAGCGGATCAGCCCACAACCGCCTCGTAAAGACTGAACCCCGCCAGCGCCAGCATCACCAGCGCCGCGACCTTGGTGATCAGGGCCAGCGGGACGTGCTTCATCAGCGTGCGGCCGCCCACGATGCCGAGGCCCGCCACCGCCCACAGGCCCAGGGTCGCGCCCACGCCGACCGAGACCGGGTCGTCGTAGCGGGCCGCGAGGTTGGCGGTCATGATCTGGGTGAGGTCGCCGAACTCCGCGACGAGGATCAGCATGAAGCCCGCGCCGGAGACCTTCCAGAAGGACTGGTCGGCGGGCTTGGCGGTCTCTTCCTCGTCGTCGTCCTTCTTGAAGAGGAGCACGGCCGCGCCCGCGAGGAAGGCGAGGCCGACGATCACCTGGAGGACGCGGTGCGGGAGCAGGGTCAGCAGGCTGCCCGCGGCGATGGCGAGGACGACGTGGACGAGGAAGGCGGCGGCGACGCCCGCGAAGACGTACGAGGCGCGGTAGCGGGTGCCGAGCATCAGGGAGGCCAGGGCCGTCTTGTCGGGCAGCTCGGCGAGGAAGATCACGCCGAAGACCAGGGCTGCGACGGTGAAGCTGAACACGGGGGCGGTACCTCAATCGGTCGGGACTGCCGTACCGAGAGACCAGCGGGAGTTCCAGGGGTCGCTTCGGCACGGCAGCGTCATGGACACTGCGGCCGAAGGTCTCGCTGGCCGACGGAAAACCGTCTGCCTCCGGGCGCCGGCCGGGGCGAGCCCAGCAGTATGTCGACGGTCCGGCGAAGAGCTACTCCCCTTCTGCTCCGACCAGGGTACGCGACGGGTCCGGGTCACCGCCCGTCGCCGCCCTCCCGGTGCAGCAGGCCGCGCGCGATCAGCTCCAGCACCACCGCGACCGCCGCCGCCTGCACGGCCAGCAGCGCGACCAGCACGAACAGCTGGACCGCCCCCGCGAGCAGCGGTGACGCCCCGCCCAGCAGCATGCCCACGAACGCGCCGGGGAGTGTGACCAGTCCCACGGTGCGCGTCTGGTCCAGGCCCGGCAGCAGCGCGTCGGAGGCCGCCGGGCGGGCGATCTCCAGCCGGGCGTCGCGGTCGGGCAGCCCGAGGGCCATCCCGGCCTCCACCTCGCCGTGCCGGGTGCGCAGCTCGTCCAGCGCCCGCCGGCCCGCCAGGACGGTCGCGGTCAGCGCGCCGCCGACGAGGATGCCGGTCACCGGGATCAGGGCGACGCCCTTGAGGGGGACGAGCCCGGTGAGCAGCAGCACCACGACGACGGGCAGGACGCCCGCGGCGATCGGCACGGCCGTCCACCACCGGGTGCCGTTGTCGGTGACGCGGTGCCCGGCGGTCCACACGGCCACCACGTACATCAGCAGCAGGAAGCACAGCAGCAGCGGCACCGCGTGGACGACCCAGCCGATGAGGGTGGAGACGACGGCCAGTTGGACAGCGGCGCGCAGTCCGGCGACGGCGATCGCGCGGGCGTAGCCGCGCTCCCGGCCGTCGGCCAGCCGGGCGAGCGCGGCGACGGCCACGGCGGCGGCGAGCAGGACGGCGAGGACCACTCCGAGGGTGGTGTTGACGGGCAGCAGCGCTGCGGCGGCGAGCACGCGGCCACCCTACGGTCGGTGAACTCGCCCGCGTCCGAGCGGTCTTGGTGGCGTGTCCATATGAATCGGCGCGAATCGCCGCCCGCACACCCCTTGCGTTGGCATGACCGCGTCGTCACGCTGTTACCTGAAGATCACCCCCCGGACACCCCTCGCCACGATCGTGGCCGTACGTCACACGGCCGCAGCCCCCACCTCAAAGGGAGCCACCATGCCCGGAATACGCGTCTCCACCGCCCCGCGCTCCGTCTACGCGCGTCGAGCAGCCGTCGTGGGCGGGCTCGCCGCGCTCGTCGGCTCGCTCGTCCTCAACGGCCCCGCCGCGCAGGCCGCGCCGCCGAGCCCGCCGGACGCCGGCACGGCCCGTACGTACCTGGGCGAGCTCACCGTCAAGCCCGAGGGCACGCTGGACGGCTACAGCCGGGCCAAGTTCCCGCACTGGATCACCCAGTCCGGGCAGTGCAACACCCGCGAGGTCGTCCTCGAGCGCGACGGCGACGGCGTCCGGCAGGACGCCAAGTGCGCGGCCGTCTCCGGCACCTGGCACTCCGCGTACGACGGCGCGACCTGGACCGATGCCCAGAGCCTCGACATCGACCACATCGTGCCGCTCGCGGAGGCGTGGCGCTCCGGGGCCGGTGCCTGGACCACGGCGCAGCGCCAGGCGTTCGCCAACGACCTCACCCGGCCACAGCTGATCGCGGTCACCGACCGCGTCAACCAGGCGAAGGGCGACAAGGACCCGGCGAAGTGGATGCCGCCGCTGAAGTCGTACGGGTGCACGTACGCGGAGATGTGGGTGACGGTGAAGCACTACTACGGGCTGACGGTGGACTCGGCGGAGAAGAACGCGCTGACGGGGATCCTCGGCACCTGCTGACCCCCAAGGGCCTTCGGCGGAACGGCCCTTCACCCCCGCAGCAGCGGCCCTCCCCTGTCATCCAGCCACGCGCGGTACGCGACGCTGCGCGCCGCCGCGTCGGTGTACGCCGCCTCCAGGTCCGCGAAGAGGGCGTCGAGCTCCTGCGGGGGGAGGGCGCAGGAGCGGGCGGCCAGGGAGAGTCCGGAGGTCAGGGGGTCGCCGTGGAGGGGGCGGATGACCGTGCCGGGGGCGGGTTCGGCGGTGGGCTGACAGGGGAGCACCGCCTCGCCCGAGGCGACGAGGTCCGCGGCGGTGGTGTTGTCGCGGACGTGGATGAGGCGGGGGTTGTGGCCCGCCGAGGCGAAGGCATGCCGCAGGGCCGCCCATTCGTCGTCGGCCGTCGGGTCCACGATCCAGCAGTCGTCGGCGAGTTCGGCCAGCCGCACCTCCGGCAGGGCGGCGGCCGGGTGCCCGGCGGACAGGGCGACGAACCTGGGTTCCCGCGCGGTGAGGACGCGCCGCTCGACGCCCGCCGGGACGGTCAGCGGGAAGCCCTCGGTCTCGTGGACGAAGGCCACGTCGAGCTGGTTGGTGGCGAGCAGTTGGAGCAGAGTGTTCGCTGATACCTCTATATGGATGGTGATATCCGTATCGGGCAGTCGGGCGTGGATGCGGCGCAGCCATCCCGTCACCACCCGGCTGCCGACGCTGCCCACTCTCAGCCGCGCGCCGCCCGCGCCGACGGCGGCGTCGCGTGCGGCGGTCACCAGCGCGGCCATCTCGGCGACGATGGGCCGTGCGCGGAGCAGCACGGTGTGTCCGAGCGGGGTGGGGCGGCTGCCGGTCTGGCCCCGGGTGAAGAGGAGGCCGCCGATGGCCCCTTCTATGCGCCGGAGTTGAGTGGTCAGCGAGGGTTGTGTCATGCCGAGCCGGAGCGCGGCCTTCCGCACACTTCCGGTGTCGGCGATGGCGCAAAGCGCGCGGAGGTGCCTGACCTCGAGCTCCACGGGGGGAGCATAACTGCACCTCGCATGTCACACCAGGCACATGGGGGGCAGGGTAGGCGATTGGATCGTCCTATCGCCAGTTGGCATCATCCGTACCACTGATATCTCGTCAGAGACTGCCCGGGACCAACAGTTCACCCGACGGACAGCGGCCGACTTCCCACCGGTACGGCCGTACGTCCTCGGCACGAATGGAGTCCCCCACATGAATCGCTCCACGATGGTGCTCTCGGCGGCCCTCGGTCTCGGTCTGGCGGCGGCGATGTCCGTGCCCGCCACCGCGGCACCCGCAGCCGACCACACCACGACCCGCTCGTCGTACGTCGGCTCGGCGGCCGAACAGGCGGGCAACAAGGCCTTCTTCGAGGCCGTGATGAAGTCCGCGAAGGCCAAGGCCGCGAAGTCGCCGGGGCTGCAGACCGTCACGGTCACCTACGACCCCAGCAACGCGCCCAGCTTCCAGCAGGAGATAGCCAACGCCGCACAGATCTGGAACAGCTCCGTCCGCAACGTCCAGCTGCGGGCAGGCGGCAACGCCGACTTCTCGTACTACGAGGGGAACGACTCCCGCGGCTCGTACGCCCAGACCGACGGCCACGGGCGCGGCTACATCTTCCTCGACTACCAGCAGAACCAGCAGTACGACTCCACCCGCGTCACCGCGCACGAGACCGGGCACGTCCTCGGGCTGCCCGACCACTACCAGGGTCCGTGCAGCGAGCTGATGTCCGGTGGCGGCCCCGGCCCGTCCTGCACCAACCCGTACCCGAACACGCAGGAGAGAAGCCGGGTCAACTCCCTGTGGGCCAACGGCCTGACGGCCTTCGACAAGGACTCCTTCCGCAAGGTCCACTAAGGGATCCGCCGAGCAGAACCACGGCGGCCCGGTTCCCCCGAAGGGGAGCCGGGCCGCCGCCCGTTACCGGGCACCCCGATACTGGACGGGATGACGACGTTCACCTATCCGGAGGTCGGGGCCACGGCACCCGGCGGGACGCCGCCCGGCGGCTACCACCGGCTGCGGGTGCCCACCCGCGTGGGACACGGCCGGGCCTGCTTCGAGGCGGCCGCCGACGTGCTGCTGTCCTGGGGCATGCACCGGGCGATGCCCTGGGTGCGGATCACCGACGCCCCGCGGGCCGCGCCCGGCGTCACCGTGACCGTGTCCCTCGGCGCGGGCCCGCTGCGTGTCTCGGGCACGTGCGCCGTGGTGTGGACCGTGGCGGAGCCGGGCCGTGCGGGTTTCGCGTACGGGACGCTGCCGGGCCACCCCGAGCGCGGCGAGGAGGCGTTCCTCGTGACGCTGGACGACGCGGGAGAGGTGTGGCTGACCGTGACGGCGTTCAGCCGCCCGGCGGCCTGGTTCACCCGGTGCGCCGGGCCGCTGGTGCCGGCCGTCCAGCAGGCGTACGCGCGGAACTGCGGGCGCGCCCTGCGCGGAGAGGTGGCCCGCCGGATGCGGTAGGGCGGGCGGTGGCGGCCCGTAGGGAGATCCGTACGGATGCGGAACGCCGCCCTCGGGCATTGGTACGGACCAGATACGGACGACTGCGGAGCGGGCGCTACTGCGCTTATGCCTCGCGGTGGCGGGGGTGCTTCACGACGAACGCGGCGCCCAGCCCCGCGGCGAAGAGCGCGAAGACGGAGACGGCCGTGCCGACCCAGGTGGCTCCCAGCCACTGGCCGCCGAAGTAGCCCAGGCTCACGCTGTACGCCGCCCAGGTCAGTCCGGCCAGCGCGGACCACGGCAGGAACTCCGACACCCTGCGGTGCAGGACGCCCGCGCCGATGCTGACGACCGACCGGCCCGCGGGCGCGAACCGGGCGACGACCACGAGCGGCCCGCCGCCGCGCAGCAGCGCCGTGCCCAGCTTGGCCTGGGCGGCGGTGAGACGGCGCGAGCGGGCGATGGCGCGGTCGAAGCGGTCGCCGCCGCGCCAGGCGAGGCGGTAGGCGACCATGTCGCCGAGCACGGAGGCGGTCGCGGCGCACATCACGAGCGCGAACATCTCGGGGAAGCCCGCATGACCCCGGGCGGCGTCACCGACCGCGTCGGCCGCGGAGCCCGCGGCCGTGGTGGCGGCGGTGATCACCAGCACGCCGCTGGGCAGCACGGGAAGGAAGACGTCGAGGAGCACGGACAGCCCGACGATCACATAGATCCATGGGGTGTCGGCCAACGACCCCAACTGCTCCAGCACGTCCTGATCTCCCGGTACGGTCCCCCGCCGCGACGTCGCAGGGGAGCGGCAGGGGCGGCCTTCACAACCGCACAGCGTACGCCTGGGGGTTCCTGTGACGTGTGCCGGGGGCCGGTGATGTTGCTGTAATCACGTGCCGGTGTTGCTGCGGTTTGGGGTGTTGCTCGATGTGCGGCCGGGGCCCGGCGGGTGCCGGGCCCCGGCCTGGGCTCAGCGGTCGCGGCGGAGGAGGCGGTCCAGGGAGACCGCGCCGGGACCGGTGAAGACGATCAGCAGGAACGCCCACGCGAACATCGCGGACGCCTCGCCACCGTTCTGTATCGGCCACAGGGCCATGCTCTGGTGCACGTCGAAGTACGCGTACGCCATCGAGCCGGAGGAGATCAGCGCGGCGGTGCGGGTGCCCGCGCCGAGCAGCACGAGGACACCGCCGACGAGCTGGATGACGGCCGCGTACCAGCCGGGCCAGGTGCCGGCGTCGATCGTGCCGCCGTGGGTGCCCGCGGCGCCGCCGAGCACGCCGAACAGGGACGCCGCGCCGTGGCAGGCGAAGAGCAGGCCGACGACGACGCGGAAGGCCGACAGGACGTACGGCCGGGCGGCGTCGAGCCGCTCGGCGATCGCCGGGGCACCGGCCGTGCCGGCGGCGGATCCGGAAGCGGAGCCCGCGGCGGAGGCCGAGGGGGAGGGAGCGGTGGTGGGGGGCATGGGGACTGCTCCTCGTGTCGGGGACAGGAAACGACGAGGGGACCAGGTTAGGTACCCCTAATCATTACTTGCAAGTTCAAGCTCTTGCTCCAGTGTGCCCGATCGCCCCTCGAAACACGCATGCAACGTGGCCCGCGTCACAACTCTCCTCCTCTCTTTCGGGTGAATCACGCGTGCGGCGCCCCACCCCTGGGCAGCCCTCGGACCTGTCCCCAACCTCCATGCAGCACAAGGGATTCCGCATGCGTCGAATGATCGCCGTCACCCGCAGGATCGCCGCCTGGTTCGGCTTCACCGCGACAGGAACCGGGCGGCGGTGATAAAGGCGGAACGGTGACGGTCGCCACGTACCGGCAGCACCGACGAGACGTCGCGCACACAGGCGAAAGGCCCCCAGCCGTGATGGCGAATTCCAGGGGTCGAAGCAACACAGTGATCAACTGGCTGTGGCCAGGAGCTTAGCGAGACGCTCGGCTGGGGTTTCCCAGCCGAGCGTTTT
>NZ_JBSFWT010000082.1:0-33188 GCF_053594975.1 Streptomyces sp. NPDC002537 | reverse complement strand
GCCCGATCCTCTCCGCCTCCTCGTACTTCATGAAGTCGCCGCCGGTGCAGTACTTCGACGACGAGGCCCGTGAGAACGTCGAGAAGTTCATCAAGAGCGAGACCGAGGGGTTCAGATGAAGATCGTCAGCCTGCGGCGCGGCACGCCCGTATCCCTGGTCATGGCCCTGGTCATGGCCGTCGGAGCTTGCTCAGTTGCCTCATCCACCACACCCGGCGCATCGGCGGTGGCGCACACCAGCACACCCGACGCGCGGAGAGGCACCGTGGCGTCCGATTTCGGCGCGGTCACCCGTGACACCCAGTGGAACCTGGCGAGCAAGCTGAAGCTGTCGTTTCCCACGTACCACACCGAGGGCCTGGCCTTCTCCGACGACCGGATATTCCTCGCCGCGGTCCAAGTTCTGGAGGAAGCCGAGAAGTACCCTTCCCCACGCGGCGGTTACGACCGGACCCCGGGCCGCGGCATCGGCCATCTCTTCGTGATGGACCGCCAGGGTCGCCTCCAGCGCGATGTCGTCCTCGGGGAGGGCGACATGTACCACCCCGGTGGTGTGGGCTTCGACGGTACCTCGGTGTGGGTCCCGGTCGCCCAGTACCGTCCCAACAGCAGCGCCATCATCTACCGCGTCGACGCCAAAACCCTGACAGTCCACAAGCAGTTCGGGGTCAAGGATCACATCGGCGGCATCGTCCGGGACACGGCCACCGGCCACCTGCTCGCCCAGAGCTGGGGCTCGCGCCAGTTCTCCGAGTGGACCCTCGAAGGCCGGAAGGTCGCCGCGTGGGACAACCCCAGCTTCTTCGTCGACTACCAGGATTGCCAGACGCTGCCTGAGCGCAAGATGATCTGCGGCGGCATCGCGGATCTTCCGCAGACCCGTGCCGCGGGTGGCACCAACGGGCACTACGAGCTGGGCGGCCTCGGGCTCGTCGACCTGCGCAGCCATGACACTGTGCATGAGGTCCCGGTCCATCTGTGGTCCACTGCGAATCACGTCATCACGCGCAATCCGTTCAAGGTCGCCGCTGACGGCAACACGCTGACCATGTGGGTCGCGCCGGACAATGGCGACGAGGGCAACGGTACCGAACTGCTGACGTACCGGGCGACTGTCAACCCTACGGCGAGTTCGAAGGGAACAGGGTCCGTCCAGTGAACACGCCTCGGGCCCGGGGAGGGGGCGAATGTGCCTCCCCTCCGGTCCCGCGGCCCCCACAGCGGGACGTACGCCGCGGCCACCGACCACAACGCGGCGCGCTGGCCGGAGACCACGCCCTTGCTCCGCCCGGTGGTGCCCGAGGTGTAGTGGATCCAGGCCGGCTCGTCCAGGCCGAGATCGTCCGGGGGCGGCACGCCCGGATCCGCCCCGGCCAGTTCCTCGAACGCGACCACGCCCGCGGGGGCCCCGCCCGCGCCCGCCACCACGATCCGCAACCGCGGTGGATCGCACGACAGTTGACCGACCCGTGGCAACAGCTCAGCCTCGGTGAGGACCGCGACCGCGCCGCTGTCCCGCAGGAAGTACGCCAGCTCCGCGTCCGCCGCCCCCGGGGCGAGGGGAACCCCCACCGCGCCCGCTCGCAGCACCGCGAGGCAACCCTCCACCGCTTCCACCCGGTTGCCCAGCAGGAGCGCCACCCGGTCGCCACGCCGCACACCGAGGCGGGCCAGGTGGCCCGCCAGCCGCCCGGTCCGCTCCTCCAACTCCTTGCTCGCCAGTTCCTCGTCGGTGGGCTGGTGGCCGGTGTCGGGCAGGACCGCCATGTTCTTCCTCCGCGCGAGCTATTCAAGTTTGACTACCTCCGGAAAGGTAACTCGCCCGAGTGCCTGGCGCAAGCCGGAAGTGCGCTGTGACGAGGCACGGCGGCGACCGCGGAGACTTCAACCGGCGCCGCGGGCGCCCGAGTCGACCCGTGCGCCGGACCGTCCGGCTCAGAGGCCCGCCACCGCGGTCCCGCCGCTCTCGTGCGGGGCCGATGAGGGCTCGGGCCGTGTGATCCGGGTGGACAGGGCGTGCATCCCGACCGCCAGCACCATGACCGTCGTCCCGGCCGCGATGAAGGAGCCCCGCGGCGAGACGTCGATGAGCGGCGGCAGCAGGAGTATGCCCGTCATGCTGCCCAGGCGGGTCGCGATGTGCTCGACCGTCATCAACCGCAAGCGCTCCGGTGGCGGGAACCTCCCCAGGCGCGTCCGCAGCGCGACCGCCGCCACCGGGGCGGCCAGCCCGGTCAGCGCCGACAGCAGTATCAGTGCCGATACCCGTCCCACCAGCCCCATGCATGCGGTGGCCACCCCGTCCACCGCCCACGCACCGCAGCAGACGGCCAGCCAGCTCGCCGACCTCCAATGGCCCGCCAGCGGGTTGCCGATCAGGGCGCCGACGCCGATGGCCGCCGTGACCAGGCCGTACACACCCGCACCGGCGCCGTAACGAGTGGCGAGGAGCACGGGCATCCCCACGGTCGCCGCGGCCGAGCACAGCGGCACCAGTCCGTACGTCCCGATCGCCAGCCCCACGCGAGGATGGGCGCCGAGCAGCGGAAGCGCCCGCACCGGCGACTTCGCGGCCATGGACCGCCGGTCGGCCGCCACGGTGCCGTGCCGCGCCAGTACGCCGAGTACCACCGCCGACACGGCGAACGCCGCCGCGTTGAACAGGAACAGCTCGATCCTGGAGAACACCAGGAGCAGCAGGCCGGCGCTCGCCCGGCCCGCGACGCGTGCGATGCGGTCGGTCAGGTCGAACAGTCCGGTCACCTGCTGCACGTGCTCCCTGTCGGCGAGACCGGGTACCAGCGCGTCCAGGCCCGGGTCGAAGAGGGCGCCGAGAACGCCGAGCAGCAGCACGCTGCCGAAGACCGCGCACGTACCCCGTATGCCGGGCGACCAGAGGAACGGCAGGGCGGTCGTCACGGCCGCGCGCACGGCGTCCAGCCACGACAGCGCGCGGCACGACGAACAGCGGGCGACCGCACGCCGTCCCAGCGTGCCGAGCACGACGTAGGGCGCCGACTCCAGGACCGCCACCAGCCCCATCAGCGAGGCCGAACTCGTGCTCGCGAAGACGCTCCACATCACCGCGATCGAGTACACCCGCTCGCCGACGACGGAGAGACCCCGGGCCAGCCACAGCGCGAGCACGGGAGGCTTCCGCAGAAGTCGCAGGTACTCCATGAGCCCTCCTGGCCGCACGACGCAGGCCAGAAGCACCGGCCCCGGCCGTACCGGAGGCCACCCTAGGAGTCAGGGGGAACCAAGGGGCGATTTTTGGTTATCAACTCCCCAATGGGGTGATTCTGGACAGGTTTTCCCGAAGGGGTGGCGGGAGGCCGGCCCGGCTGGTCGGGCATGGGCGTTTATGGGGTGGCGCGGCCCCGTCGATACGATCAAGGATGGTGCGGGTGTGGCTCAGGAAGCGGATGCTCCTGTTCACCGACTTCACCGACCCCTGGGCCCGCACACCGTCACCCCCCTGCAAGAGAGGCCGATGTGACCGACTGGATCACCACCCCCATCGACCCGCGCATCCTGCGCGGCGCCCTCGATGTGGAACGCACTGCGCTCGGCGTACTGCCGCACCGGCTGCCCGCCTGGACCCGGAAGCAGTTCCCCGACGGGCAGTTGGCCATGGTCGAGGCCCAGCCCTCCGGTGTGCGGCTGGCCTTCCGCACCAGGGCCACCGCCGTCGAGCTGGACGCGCTCCCCACGAAGACGGTCTACCAGGGCGCCCCGGCGGCGCCCGACGGCGTGTACGACCTGCTCGTCGACGGCCGCCCCGCCGGACGGACCAGTGTGCCCGGCGGCAACGTCCTCACCGTCGACATGGCCACCGGGTCCACGGTCACGAGCCCCGGCACGCCCGGCACCGCCAGGTTCACCGGACTGTCCGACAGCATGAAGGACGTCGAGATCTGGCTGCCGCACAGGGAGATCACCGAGCTGATCGCCCTGCGCACCGACGCCCCCGTCGAGGCCGTGCCGGACCACGGCCGCAAGGTATGGCTGCACCACGGCAGTTCGATCAGCCACGGCTCCAACGCCGACAGCCCGACCGGGACCTGGCCCGCGCTGGCCGCCGCCCTCGGCGGCGTGGAACTGATCAACCTGGGCCTGGGCGGCAGCGCCCTGCTCGACCCGTTCGTTGCGCGCACCATCCGCGACACCCCCGCGGACCTGATCAGCATCAAGATCGGCATCAACCTGGCCAACCTGGACCTGATGCGCCTGCGCGCCTTCGGCCCGGCGGTCCACGGCTTCCTCGACACCATCCGCGATGGTCACCCCACCACGCCGCTGCTGGTCGTCTCGCCCGTCCTCTGCCCCGTCCAAGAGGCCACCCCGGGGCCCGTCGCACCGGACTTCAGCGCCGGAACACTGAAGTTCCGGGCCCTCGGCGACCCGTCGGACCCCTCGCGGCTGACGCTCGGCACCATCCGGGACCAGCTCTCCCGCATCACCGCGGAACGCGCGGCCGACGACCCGAACCTGCACTACCTCGACGGCCGCTCGCTCTACGGCGAGCCGGACTTCGCCGAACTGCCGCTCCCCGACGACCTCCACCCGGACTCCGCCGGTCACCGCCGCATCGGCGAACGCTTCGCCGGGCTGGCCTTCGGCGACGGCGGCCCGCTCGCGGCGGCCAAGAACGACTGAACGACCCGCCTCACCGGCCGGAGCCCGCCCGGTCCTCGCCGCGCCGCCGCCCCACCCACCTGCCCTCAGGCCACCCTCCGTGGTTCCACGACCATGGTGAGCCCCTTCGGATGGGTGGTGGCCGCGGCCACTTCGGGGACCGGGCGGAGGGAGCGGGAACGCAGGCGCAGGCGCGAGCAGATGACGGCCAGGGCGATGGTGATCTCGGTGGTCGCGAAGACATCGCCGACGCACTTGTGCACCCCGGCGCCGAAGGGGATGTGGGCGCCGCGCGGACGGTCCGCGGCCCGGTCGTCGAGCCAGCGGTCGGGGTCGAACTGGCGGGGTCCGGTGAAGAACCGCGGGTCGTGCTGGAGGGCGTACGGGCTGTAGACGACCTCGGCGCCCTCGGGGAGCACGGTGCCGCCCAGCGGAACCTCGCGCAGGGTGCGGCGGAGGATGAGCCAGGGGGCGTGCAGGCGCAGGGTCTCGCTGATGACGCGGCTGGTGAAGCGCAGTTCGCAGAGGTCCTTCCAGGTCGGGGGACGGCCGCCGAGGACGCGGTCGAGCTCCTCGTGCAGCCGCTCCTCGACCGCGGGGTGCCGGCCGATCTCGTAGAGGGCCCAGGCGATGGTCGCGCCCGTCGTCTCCACACCGGCGAACAGGAAGGTGATCACCTGGTCGCGGATCTGCTTGTCGGTGAGGCCGTCGCCGTCGTCGTCCCGGGCGGCCAGCAGCAGGGACAGCATGTCGTCGCGCTCGTGACCCGGGGTGCGGTACGTGCTGATCGTCCCGTCGATGATCCTGTTGGCCGTGGTGATGGCCCGCCGGTAGCGGTGGTTCCCGGGCGTGGGGACCTTCTCCCACGCGGTGGGCAGCAGGGTGCGCAGCACCGCGCCGTGGAAGAGGGTCAGGATGCTCTCGCGGAACTCCGCCGAGGCCCGTGGGCTCATCTCCGTGTCGAAGAGGCAGGCGGTGACGGCGGTCAGCGCCATGTCGTTCATGGCGCTGTCGACCGCGATCTCCTGGCCGGGCCGCCAGCCGGCCACCATGTTCTCGGCCGCGGTCCGCATCGTGTCGGCGTACTCCGCTATGCGGTCGCGGTGGAAGGCGGGCTGGATCAGGCGGCGCAGCCTGCGGTGCTTGCGGCCGGAGGTGGTGCCCACGCCCTCGCCCAGGAACTGGGCGAGCTTGTCGTAGACGCGGCCCTGGGTGAAGTCGTGGTCGCTGGTGACCAGGACCCGCCGGACGAGCTCCGGGTCCGTGACCACGTACGCGGGCATGCGGGCGACATCGATGCGCACCACGTCGCCGACGGCGGACAGCGAGGTCATGAACGACAGCGGGTCGCGGAGCAGCGGAAGAAGATGACCGATGCCCGGGAGGGAACCGGGGGCGGTGGGCGGGGAGAGGGTCTCAGCGCGAGGGGACATGGGTTTCTCCTGCAGTCGCGGGGGTGGGGACGGGGACGGGGCCGGGGAGGGGAGCGGAACGGGGCCGTGCGTAGCGGCGCATGAGCGGCACCTCGCAGTACCGGTGGAGCAGGTGCGCGACGACGAGGGACGCCGCCATGATGCCGAGGACGAGCAGGCCTGCCGTCCCCGCTCCGAATTTCCGTCCGGTTCCAGCGACTTGACGGACAGTCATGATGATCGGGTAGTGGATGATGTACAGCGCGTAGGAGGACTGTCCGAGGGCGACGACGCGCCGGTGACGGAGCGCGGACCCGCGCCGCTCGATGTCCTTCAGGGCGAGAGCCGGGATGACCAGCGCGAGCGGTACGCACAGGGCCGCACCGAACACGAAGGTCGGGGGCAGCACCGGGACGAGGAGGAAGGCGGCCACGGGCAGCCCGATGAGCACCGGGCGGCGCACTCTGACCCAGCGGCCCTCCTGCACCAGGCGGGCGGTGAGGATTCCCAGGGTGAACTCGAGGAGCCGCACCGGAGGGAAGGCGTAGACGAACCACAGCCGGGTGCCGTTGAGCGGCAGCCAGTCGTAGAGCGTGGGCCCGCCGACGAGGAGGCTCACCAGCGCCATGAGCGGGATCGCCGCGGCGACGGCGATCCACCAGCGCCACAGGTTCCCGGCGGCGACGCGGCGCAGCCCCCGCAGGAGGAAGGGGAAGAGCAGGTAGAAGAACGCCTCGCACGAGATCGACCAGGCCGGCACGTTGGGGCCGACGAAGTAGTGCGCGTCCGGCACCCAGTTCTGCACGAGGAGCAGATTCGCCAGGGCCGGGCCCAGGGGGACGTCCGTCGGCGTGGCCAGCATGGGCGACGGCGCGGTGGTCACGAGGAGGAAGAGCACGGCGGCGGCCCAGGCGACCACATGGTTCGGCACGATCTTCCAGAACCTACGCCGCCAGAACCCGCGCGTGGTGTCGTTCCGGGGCGCCGACCAGGTCAGGATGAAGCCGCTGAGCATGAAGAAGGAGGCGACGGCCCCCGTGGCCAGCGGCAGGGTCAGGCCGAGGAGGTCGTGCAGCGCCTTGTCGCGGAACACGGAGGAGATGAAGGCCGCGTGACAGAGGAGCACCACGAAGGCCAGGACGAAGCGGTAGCCGGTGAGGGTCGGCAGGTCCATCGGACGGGGGGCCGGCGCTGCCGGTGCGGGGGAGGCGGTGGGCACGGGGAGTTCCCTTCGGTGTCCGTCGGCCGTCATTCGCCGAAGTGCTGCGGACCGGTCACCCCGAGGTCGGGGTTGTCCACGTGGTAGCGGCCGCAGGTCAGGCTCCACTCCTGGTTGCCGCGGGTCCACGCGGCCAGCCCGTCGAGATAGCGCGCGACCCGCGGGTCGTCGGACGTGCGCCGGAGCCGCTCGGCCAGGTCCAGGAACGCGCCGAGCTCCCGGTCGTGGTACGCGACGGCCATCCCGATCGCCTCCGTGGGAGCGCAGCCGTGGTGCCGCGCGAGGACGGTGATCAGGTTGATGGCTCCGGGCCAGTGCAGTTCGCGCAGGCCGGAGAGGATATCGTTGATCCAGGAGTTGACGCGGCTCGCCGCGAGGGCCAGCGACTGGATCTCCGTACTGCCCCAACAGCCGTCCGGCAGCGGGCAGTTCATGCCGCTCTCCAGGAGGACGAACATCACCGAACGCAGGGCGATGCTCGACTCGCGGAGCGCGATGTACTCCTCCAGGGACGGGATCTCCCGGTTGCAGAGGTAGATGACCTCGGCCCCGGCGCCGGTGAAGTACTCGTGCAGCCCGGCGACGAACCGCTGGAAGTGCCCGGGACCGATCTGCCGCCTGGTCCGTGCGCACAGCTCGTGCAGGGCGAGGATGTACGGGTCATCGCCCGGCGGGGCGTCGGGGTCGTGCAGGATACGCAGACAGCGGAGCGTGTGACGCGCGTAGTCCATGGGCCGGCCGGCCTCGGCGGCGCGCTCCATGTACTCGTCGTCCTGCAGGAACAGCCAGATCATCCAGTCACAGGCCAGCTGAGCGCCCTCGGCGCTCGCGTGCGGGTAGGTCAGGGCCGCGAGCCTGCCGAACTGGGCGGCGCGTGCCGCCTCTTCCTCGACGGCGTCGCGGATGAAGCCGAACCGCCGCATCCACGCGATCGCGGACTCCTCCAGGTGTGCGGCGGCCGGGTGGACCGCGGACGGGAACGGGCAGCGCAACTGCGGTACGCGTACCGGTGCGGACTGGTCGAGCATGGTGGGGGGTCCTCACTGAAGGGGGTCCTACGGGGGCCTAGGGGGTTCTACGGGGTGCCGGACGTCGCCGGTGCCGGGCTCGGCCGGCCCTGCCCCGCTCCCCGTCCGGCCAGGGCGCGGAACGCGATGCCCGGCGCGAGGAGGCTCGACGGCGGGCGCAGGGAGTGGAGAACTTCCAGAAAGGTCAGATGGACCCGCGCGTCGCGGGTGCAGGCGGCCTGCACCCGGTCCATGTAGCGCGAGGCCACACGCTGGGACCAGGACGGCGGGGTGCCCTCGGTGTCGGGCAGGACGTTGTCGGCCGCCGCGGCCATGTCCCAGAAGCTGTTGGTGAGCGTGGTGAGCCGGGCGTGGTAGCGCGGTGAGATCCCGGACAGCTCCGGACGCCCGGTCAGGCACTCCCCGAGCAGGGCCGCGCCCAGAGCGGCCGCGGTCATGCCCTGGCCGTAGACCGGGTTGAAGCAGCACAGGGCGTCACCGGTGAGCAGGAGGTTGCCGGGCAGCCGGGCCGAGGGACCGATCAGCCGACGGCGGTTGCTGGTCGCGTGGCTGCCCGTGACGCCGGTGAGCGGTTCCGCGTGGGCGATGGAGTCCGCGATGAGCGGGTCGGCCAGGCCGCGCGCGTACGGCAGGAAGTCCCGCTCCCGGGTGGAGGGCCGGTCGGCGCCGCTCCCGATGAGGGTGACGATCCACCGGCCGCCTTCGAGGGGCGCCAGCACACCACCCCGGTGCGGGCCGGGCGGCCCGCCCTGGATGTAGCACGCCTGCCACGCGGCGCGGTGTCCCTCCGGGACGCGGTAGACGCGGCTCGCGTAACCGATGTGCGGGTCGATGACCTCTTTCGGCGGCGGTGCACAGCCGAGTTGTTCCAGCCAGGTGTCCACGGGGGAGCCCCGGCCGGTGGCGTCGACCACGAGGTCCGCGGTGAGGACCGGGCCGTCGGGGTCCGGGCTCCCGGCGGTGTGCAGCCGTACCCCGGTGACGGCCGACGTGTTTCCGGTCAGGCCGGTGACCCGGGTCCCTTCGCGGAACACGATGTTGGGTGCCGTACGGACCATGCGCCGGACCGTCCACTCCACCAGGGGGCGGCTCGCGCACACGAAGCCCAGCCCGGAGGGGAAGACCGCGGCCCACCCGTGCGGGTTGCGCATCGCGAGATCTCCGGCGAGGTCCAGCATGGGTGCCCCGGCACCGGTCAACTCACCGGTGAAACCGGGCAGGAGCCGCTCCAGCGTCCGCAGCCCGCGCACACCCAGACCGTGCACATGGGTGGACTGCGGCACCCCGCGCCGCGGCACCGGCCCTTCCGGCAACCGGTCCTGCTCCACCACGACCACGCGTGCGACACGCTCGGCGAGCACCCGTGCCGTGAGCAGCCCGGCGAGGCCGCCACCGATCACCACGGCCTGGGCATCCCCAAGGCCGGCCTTGAGAGTAGTCATGATCCTCCTTGGAGGCGGATCATTGCCCTTTCGTCACTTGAGCCTCAAGAGTCACATCAGGCCACGGTTGCCCGATGGGAGAAGCCTGGTGAGCGGGGGTTGGTGAGTACTCGGTGTGTGTCCGGAAGCGAGGTGGGAGAAGGCGGACGGGGCCGCCGCACGCCGGTGCGGCCGCGGAGGGACTAGACGGCGGGTAACCAGGTGTTTTCGGCCAGCAGGAGCAAGGCCGGGCACCCACCTCCCGCGGAGGTTGGCCGCTTTATGCCAACGCGCCGCGGTGCCACCCCAGCGGGGCCGTCAGCGTGGAACTCCCGCTGGACAACCACGCACACAGGGCAGCACCTGTACACGTCGGGACCGCTCCCGAACTCGCCGACCGCCACGCATACCTCCTCGCGGACCTGCCGGCGGGAGGCACCACGGCAGCGACGGCAGCATCGCCTTCCCAGCACCCTTCCTGGCACGTCATGACGCCCTTACGTTAGATTCCTTACGTGTTCGTGGAAGGCATGCAGAGGAGAACGGCCGTGACAGGGGACGCACCAGGCGCACCAGGCACCGGGGACGAGGCCGGTACGGCACGTCGGTGGGGGATCGACGAAGCCCGCAGATCCCTGTACGAGCTGGTGGACGCGGCCGCGGCGGGCGAGACGACGCTGATCGGCCGCGGCGCGAAAGCGGCCGCCCTCTGCCCGCTGGACCACCTCGACCCCGGCCTGCAGGCACACCTGCCCTCCACCCCGGTCACCTCGGCACGCAAGAAGCTGGGCGACCTGCTGGCCGCCGCGGCCGCAGGCCGGCCGCAGCTGCTGTCGCGCCGCCGCACACCGGCCGCGGTCCTGCTCCCCGCCCCGTCCGCCGACCCTTCACCCACCGCCGTCCCGGCCACCCCCGAGACGGCCGAGCAGCGCCCCGACGCCGGCACGGAGCCGCCCACGTCCCCCCGCTCGCGCCGCCTGCACGGTCTCGGTGACGTCCTCGGCGAAGCCCTCGCCCCCGCCTCCTCCCCGACGGGCCCGACACTGTCGTTCGGCCTGGAAACCCTGGACGCGGCCCTGACCGGCCTGACGCCGGGCCGGCTGACCCTGGTGGCGGCCGCTCCGGGCGCCGGCGGGTCACTGCTGGCCGTGGCCGCGGCCCGCCACACCGCGCTGGCCCGGCAACGGCCCGTGCTGTACGCCGCGTCCGGCCTGACCCGGGCCGACATCGCAGCACGCATCATCGCCGCCGAAACCCCGGTGGACTACCGCCGACTGCGCACCGGCACCCTCACCACCGCCGAGGAACAGGCGGCCGCCGACACACGCGCCCGCCTGACCGGCGCCCCGCTGTACATGGACGACGGCACCGGCCTGACCGCCGACGCCATCACCGAAACCGCCCCGGACATCGACGGACTGGCCCTCGTCGTCGTCGACCGCCTCCAGCATGCCCACGACCCCGCCGTGCCCCTGTCCGGCCCCGCGCTGCCCGCTGCCACCCAGGCCCTGGCCCGCCTCGCCCGCACTCGCGATCTGCCGGTACTGGCCGTCCTGGACACCGACACCCCCGACGCGGTGGCCGCGCTGAACGCGGACATCACCCTCACCCTCACCCGCGACGACCACCGCACCCAAGTCGTCATCTCCGAACGCGACTTCGGCCCACTGGCCACCATCGCCCTCCACGCCGACCTGCGCTGCGCCCGCTTCACCGACACGCCCGCAGCCGTCCAGGCCCCCGGCGGTCCACCGGACGACGCCGTCGCCGGTACGGGCCTCGCCGCCACCGAGGCGGAACTGCTCGAAGCGGCACGCCCGTTCACCTCCGGCGCCCAGCAGGGTTTGTCCGCCCGTCTGACGGGGCTGCTGGCAGCGCTGCGCGAGTCCGCGTCCGCTGCTGCGACCGGGCACACCCAGGCGGGACACACGGCCGGCGCGCACCAGGAGAACGGCACAGCGGACGCACTGCCGGAACTGCGACAGGCCCTGACCGAGGCCGCCCTCCGTACGCCACACCTGCCGGACACCGGTGAGGGACAGCGCCTCGCCGCGGCACTCCAGGCCTTCGCAGCCGCCCACCGGCCCCGGACGCCGGACGCGGAAAACCCACCGGCCGCCCCCGCACACAGTGCTGCCGCGGTCTCCGCCCCGGCCCCCGTCGCCACCGCGCCGCGACCCGCGCCCGCGTCGGAAGCGGTGGGCCGGCGGGGGGACCCGGCCGGCCCACCGGGACGTACAGGCGGCGGCCTGGCGGACACGATCACCGACGCCGTGGCCGACGCCCTGGAACAGCACGGCGGCGATGCGGACGCGGCCACCGCCGGACTGGTGAAAAGAGCCATCCCCGACGTCATGGCACTGTTCAAGGCGTCACGGGTCGGCGGCCGTTACGAGCATTCCGAATTCCCGCCCACCCAGGACATCCTGAAGAAGCGTTCGCAGAAGGAAGCGGACAGCATCTGGGAGGGCCGCCCCAAGTGGCGCAACACGGCACTCCTCAAGGCTGTGAGGTCCGGGGAGACCGGCCCGGTCGACGTGACCGCCCTGGACATGAACGCAGCCTACCTGTCGGCGATGAAGACCCACCTGCCGATCGGAAAACTCACCCACGACACCTCCGGCCTCCACGACACGAAACGCTCCGGCGTGTACCTGGTCACCCCGTCGGCGTGGGGCCACGGCGACCTGCCCAACCCCCTGGGCAACCGCCAGGAGCCGGGCCCCCTCTGGCTCACCGAACCCACCCTCCGCCTCCTGCTGCGCTGCACCCGGGAGAACCTGTGCGAGGCACCGGTCATCCACGAGTCCTGGACGTCCGGCAGCACGGAGGGCCTGCTGGAGAAGCTGCGCCGCACCCTCGCCGACACCCGGAGAACCGCGATCGACCACGACGACGAAGTGACCTTGGAATATGTGAAGGCCATGTACTCCAAGTTCGTGTCCACCATCGGGGAGAGCACCGCGAACCGCGAGATCCGCCGCCCGGACTGGATGCACATCATCCGCTCCCAGGCCTTCGCCAACCTCTGGCTGAAGGCGTACAAGGCACACACCAGCGGCCTGACCGTGGTGGAGATGTCCGGCACCGACGAACTGCACCTCGCCGGTGACTGGCGGCAGGTGTTCCCCGAGGGCCGGAACCTGAACGAGGTCAAGGCCAAGCACCACTACACCCTGGGGGAGAAGTAAATGGGCGCCTCGGACCTGTGGACGAACTTCGGCTACTACGGTGCCCGCGGCATCACGGGAGCCGAAGCCCTGGCCTACGAGATCAACCGGATCGTGCACACCTCCGGGATCGCCTCACCGGTCACCACCAGGCGCGGGCTGTCCGCCCGCCTGCGCTACCTCGACTCCGACGCCGGACGAGCCGCTCTGCGCGAACAGGGCGTCACCGCCCGCACGCTCAGGTCATGGACGACCGGCAAGGCATCACCCAGCAGATCCAGCCGCGAAAAAATCGACAACGCCTACTGGACCCGACGGCGGGACAACCTCATCCGCTCCGGCCAGCTGAAACGACTCCTCGACAACAAGGGCGCGGGACGCCGCATCGAGATCTACCCCGTCGACCAGACATACGTCCTGGAGACACGGAAGCGCCCCAACGTCACCGAGCGGTCCGTCCGGGTGCGCTACCTGTGGGGTGACATGGTCGACGCATGGGCGGTCAGGGACCTCGAAGCCCTGGACGAGGTGTGGGACGACGTCATCTGCGAGCTGGATTCGGACTACGCGGCCTACGCCTGCGTCACCTCCATCAGCATCGGCGTCTGAACGAAGCCGGTCGTCCGTCGCCGCACCGGCGGAACCGTACGGCTACCGCTCCCCGCCCTCCTCCTCGTAGGGGAACCGGGCGAGCGGGGCCTCGCGCTGGAAGAAGGTCTTGGCGCGGACCGCAGCCCGCTCGTCGTCCCGTACCTGGCCCGGCCGCGAACCGTTGCCGAGCAGCACCCCGCCGAATCGCATCCGCAGATAGGCCGCGCTGTGGTTGAGCGTGGTCACCAGCCCGTCGGCGACGGCCTCGTCGTGCTCCGACATGACCGTCACCCCCCACAGGGTCCGGCCCGCCATCCGCTTCTTGAAGTCCGAGCCGGGTGCCGTCATCCAGCCCGACCAGTAGTCGAGATAGCGCTTGGCGTGCGCGGAGAGGGTGTACCAGTACAACGGTGAGGCGATGACGATGTCGGTGGCCTCCAAAGTGGCCTGCCGCAGTATCTCCTCGTTCTCCCCGGCGGGCCAGGTGTCCGTCTCGTGCCGCCCGTCCTGGAAATCGGGCAACGCCAGCCGGGTCAGGTCCACCCAGCGCTGCGGGATGCCGGAGGGCAACTGCTCGGCGGCGGCCCGCGCGAGGGCCTCGGTGTTGCCGTCGGCACGGGAGCTGCCGAGGAGGAAGAGGAACGAACGGCCGGACGCGGCCCGGCCGTTGCCATGGCTGTCGGAAGAGGTCTCGGCGCCCTGCACGGCGCCCACGGAATGCTTGCTCATGGGGCGACGTTAAAGCTTCACATCAATGGCAAGGTCAACCTTGGACGGGGAGAGTGGCATGCTGATCGGGGAGTTGTCCCGGCGCACCGGAGTCAGCCCGCGACTGCTGCGGTACTACGAGGCGCAAGGTCTGCTCGACACCAGGCGCGGACCGAACGGATACCGCGACTACGACGAGGACGCGGTGCTCACCGTGCGACAGGTCCGCGCCCTGCTGCAGGCGGGCCTGTCCACCGAAGTGATCCGCTCGGTGCTGCCGTGCGCCTGCGGCGAGCAGCCGACGCTCGCCCGGTGCACGGACCTGCACACCATCCTGGACCGGGAGCTGACCGCCATGGACGAGCGCATCCACGACCTCCAGCGCAGCCGGACCGCCCTCGCCTGCTACCTGGCGCAGTCCCGGCCCGTCGCCGGCTCCCGTCAAGGCCCGACGAGTTCGGGCGCCGGGGACCGGTGACGGGTGGCGGCCAGCGTGGGGTAGTCGGTGTACCCGGCTTCTCCGCCGACGTACATCATCTGCCGGTCGCGTACCTGATTGAGCGGCGCGCCGATACGCAGCCGTTCGACCAGGTCGGGGTTGGCGAGGAAGGCACGGCCGAGCGCGATCAGGTCGGCTCCGGCGGCCAGGAGCCGCTCGCCCGCGTGCATGCCGCCGTCGGCGGGCAGCGGCCCTCCCCACCCGAGTGCGGGGTTGGCGACGAGCGTGCCCGGCCAGCTCTTGCGGATGGCCCGGAAAAGGGGCTGCTCCGGGTCGGCGAACACGATGTGCAGGTAGGCCAGGCCCATGTCCGCGAGCGCGTCGACGAGCGCGGGGTAGATGCGCCCGGTGTCGCCTTCGGCGATGCCGTTGACGGTGTTCCCGGGGGAGACGCGCAGCCCCACCCGCTCGGGGCCGATGGCGTCGGCGACGGCCCGGACCACCTCGACGACGAACCGGATGCGGCTCTCCGGCGGGCCACCGTAGGCGTCGGTGCGGTGGTTGGTGTTCTCCGACAGGAACTGGTGAAGAAGCTGGCCGTTGGCGGAATGCACCTCCACTCCCGCGAAGCCGGCGTCGACGGCGTTGCGGGCGGCGGCGGCGAAATCGGCAACGGTGGACCGGATGTCGTCGATGGTCATCTCCCGGGGCACGACAGCCTCCTGACGCCCACTGGGTGTGTGGATCGTTTCCGGGAGAGCGACCGGCGAGGGCGCGACGGGGGTGAGCCCGCTGTTGTCGGGGTGGCCCACCCGGCCGCCGTGCTGCAACTGAAGGAACATCCGGCCGCCCTCGGCGCGCACGGCGTCGGTGACGCGCCGCCAACCGGCGACCTGCGCCTCGTTGTAGATCGCGGGAATGCCGGGGTAGGTCTGCCCCACGGCGTTCGGTGTGGCGGCCTCGGCGATGATCAGCCCCGCGGAGGCGCGCTGCGCATAGTAGGTGGCCATGATCGGCTGCGGGACGCCGTCGGCTCCGGCGCGGTTGCGGGTCAGCGGCGCCATCACCAGGCGGTTGGGCAGGCGCAGGGCACCGAGGCGAGCGGGTTCGAAGAGGCGGGAGGCGGCTGGTGCGTTCGTCATGCCGGTACGGTAAAAGCTGCCATCAGTGTCAGGTTCAAGCCCATGGGCGGCATGCGAGGCGGGAAAGAAATGCGGATCGGTGAACTGGCCCGGCGCAGCGGCGTGAGCGAGCGCTCGCTGCGCTACTACGAGACGCAAGGGCTGCTCAGAGCCGAGCGCACGCCAGGCGGCCACCGCGACTACGGCGAGTGGGCGGTCGACCGGGTCGTCCGCGTACAGGCTCTCTACGCCGCGGGCCTGAACAGCAAGAAGATCGCGCACTTGCTCCCCTGCATGCGGGACGCGGACGGCGGCCCGAACGAGCTCGCCACTCCGCGGCTGGTCGCCGAACTCACCGAGGAACGGGACCGCATCAACCGGATGATCACCGATCTGATCCGCTCGCGCGATGTCCTGGACGAAGCCATCGACACGGCGTCGGCCGGCGCGGACGACACACCTCGAGGTGACTGACCATGGCGAATCCGGACGGGACCGGAGACATACGCGGTGAGGGCCGGGAAGGAGGCGGCAAGGCCGGGCGGAGGACACCTCTCCTTCTCGCGGTGGCGGGTCTCGCCTACTCGATCGACCTGTGCAGCAAGCTGGCGGTGGTCACCGCCTTGGAGAACCACGCCCCCGTCAAGGTGATCGGCGCCTGGCTGGAACTGCGGGTGATGCGCAATTCCGGCGCGGCGTTCGGTATCGGCGAGGCGACCCGGGGTGCGGCGCCGCACCCCGAGCCTCCCCATGTATGTCGGACAACAGGCGCCCGGCGGTGGCCCGTGCCGCGACCCGGCAGGTCCCTTATGCCATCGCCCGGTCCGCGGCCAGCCGTTCGTCGAGGAAGCCGACCAGCTTCGCGACGAATCCGGCGGGGTCTTCCGCGGGCGCCCCGTGCCCCGCGTCGATCTCGGCGTAGCGGGAGTCCGCGATGCCGGCCAGCAACGCCTGTTGCTGGTCCGCGCCGATGATGCGGTCGTGCGCGCTGGCCAGCACCAGCGTGGGCGCGGTGATCCGGCCGAGCAGCGGGCGCAGGTCCACTCGCCGGTCGGTCTCGGTCTGGCGTATCGCACCGGGTGTGACCATCTGGACGAGCGCACGCACCAGTTCCTCGTTGGCGGCCGCGTCCGTGCGCTCCCAGTACCGTGGCCCGAAGGCCATCAGCGGCAGCATGCGCGGGAACAGCGCCGTCCCCTGCCCGGCGTCCATGCGCAACAGCTCGAGCCAGTAGCGGAATTCGGCGTCCATGCGTATGTCGGTGTGCGCCCACCCGGCGTGCAGCGCGAGCGAGCGGACCCGTTCCGGCCGGGTCGCGGCGACGTGGGTGGCGACGGCCGAGCCGAGTGAGTGGCCGACCAGGTGGAAGGTGTCCAGCCCGGCGGCGTCGGCCGCTGCGACGACTTCGTCGGCGAGGTCGGCCAGGCCGAGGGGGCCGCCGTGGTCGGTGGTACCGCCCGACCCCGACAGATCGGGGGCCACGACGGTGAACCGGTCGGCGACCGCTTCGGTCAGTGGCAACCACTGCTGCCGGGTGGCCGCGGTGCCGTGCACCAGCACGAGACCGGGGCCCGTACCGGTGATGTCGTATACGACAGTGGCTTCGCCACCGCTGATCGGCACGGTTGTCTTCGGCATCGGGATATTTCTCTCTCGCTTTGTTTCCGGGGCTGTTCTGGAATCGCCCCGGGTCAGGCGGTGGCGGGCGCGATGGCGCGCATCGCGGCGAGCGCGTCGCGCAGGGCCGCGTTGAACTCGAGGGGACGTTCCTGGTGGGGCATGTGGCCCGCACCGGTGACGACGGTGACCTGGGCGCCGGGGATGAGCTCGGCGCAGGTCCGGGCAACCTCCAGGGGGATCTCGGTGTCGAGTTCGCCATGGATGTAATGGACCGGTACCCGGAGTCCGGGCAGGAGGGGCCGGGGGTCGTAGGTGGTGAAGATGTCGAACTGCTCGTCGATGTACACGCCCGAATCGAGGATCTGGCGCACTGTCCAGTCGATCAGCGCCTGGGCGGTGCCCGGTGCGAACCACGCGGACACCCATCCGGCGACGGTCCCGGCCCGGTCCCGGAGCAGGTTCTCCTTCAGCCCGTCCAGCGGAATGCCTTGGGCGGGCCAGTAGGCGGGGCCGTCCACGGGCACGATGCCGCCGACGAGTCCGGGGTGGCGCGCGGCGAGCTCGGTGGCGAAGGTGTCGCCGATCGACGAGCCCACGACCACCGGCCGGTCCAGCCCCAGCGCTTCGATGAGAGCGGCGAGGTCGGCCACCACACCGTCGAGGGTGTTGCCCCGGGCGGGACGGTCCGAGCGTCCGCAGCCGCGCCAGTCGACGGTGACGACCCGGTGTTCCCCGACGAACGCGGCCGCCTGGGCGTTCCAGACCTGGGCGCTGGTCCCCCAGCCGTGCAGGAACAGCAGCGGCTGCCCGGCGCCCTCCCCTTCGTCCTCGTAGTAGAGGGTCGTGTCATTGACAGTCACGTACGGCATGTCGGCTCCTCCGGCGGTCCGGTTGCTCGGTCGCTTGCGTGTCCCCATCCCATCGCGGACCCGGTCCACGACCAACGGGCGAAGTGCGCTTACACTCATCGCGAAAAGTGATCAATGGGGGTGTGGGTGTTGGAGATCAGACAGCTGCGATATTTCCTGACGGTGGCGGAGGAACTGCATTTCGGCAGGGCCGCCGAGCGGCTGCACATCGTGCAGTCCGCGGTCAGCCAGCAGGTGCGCAGACTCGAACGCGAGCTGGACGCCGAACTCTTCGACCGCACCACCCGGAGCGTCGGACTCACCGAGGCCGGCCGACGGCTGCTGCCGCACGCCAGGGAAGTACTGGCCGCCCAGACGCGGGCCCGCGCGGCGATCGACGAACTGCGCACCGAGCGGGCGGCCACACTGCGACTGGGCACCAGCGCGGGGCTCGGCGCACGGCTGGACGCGATCCTCGCCGACTTCGCCCGGCTCGCCCCCGAAGCGCAGCTGGAACTGGTGACGGCACCCACGGAAGCCCGGCTCAAGGGCGTACGGTCCGGTGAACTGGACGCGACGCTCCTACGGGGTGAACGGGCCGGAAGCGGGCTGGAGTTCCTGCCGCTGTGGCAGGACCCGCTCATGGCCGCCCTGCCCGCACGCCACGACCTGGCCGTGCGCGCCGAGATCGACATGGCGGACCTGGCCGGGCTGCCGTTGCGGCTGTCCTCGCCGTCCCGCAACCCCGCGCTGCACGACCTGGTGACGGAGTGCTGCCGGGAAGCCGGTTTCGAGCCGGTGCTCGGACCGGAGTTCACCACGGCCCAGGACACGCTGGCGACCATCGGCTTCGGCAAGCCGTCGTGGACGGTCTTCTACGCGCCGCACGCGGAACAGCTACCGGTTCCGGGCGTGGTGTTCCGCCCGCTGCGCAACCCCGCGCCGGTGATGCGGACCTACCTCGCGGTCCGCCCCGACCCGCCACGGGCCGGGCTGCGGGCGCTGATCGAGGCCTGCCATCTGATGTAGGCGACACGCTCCGGGCGGAACGGCTGTACTGCTTCAGCGGCATCGCCAGGGTATTCCGGAATACCCACGGGCCCGGCGCTCTCGGCTTCTTCGGAGTTCTGCCCGACCTCGGCAGGAAACGGACTGTAACTTCTGAAAGCAGGACGCAAAAGGCGACCACTCGATGAGTGACCGCCATTTGCGAAGTCGTTCAGGGGGTTTGTTTGCCCCCAAAGCATTACGCGTGCTCGGCTACCGATTCCTTGGGCGCCTTCGCGCGACGCTTTCGGGTCTGCGCCGGGACCGGCTGTGCCGGGCGGGAGACATCCGCGAACGGCTGGAGAGCCTCGTGGAGCTTCTTCAGGGACTCCGCCCCCAGATCCAGCTCGCGCCGCTCATAGGTCAGACACTGACGGGAGGCGAGCGTCGCGGTGCCGTCCTCGTTCATCTCGCCGGTCTCGTACTCCTCCGTCCCCATTACCGGAATCAGAATTTCGGTCAGGAAGACATCTTCGGTCACCGACGGGTCGAGGTCGTCGTGACGCTCCAGGCGTCCATACGTTTTCGTCGTGAGAGTCTGGCCTCCAACTACCGTAGTGGTGACGGCCTCTTCCACTCCGGGCTCACCCTTCTGGGACTCGTCGACCTGTACGAACTTAACAGCCATTTAAGCGTTCCTTCCTCGAAGACGGTCCAAATTATATGTGAAAGCAGGCCTGTTGAGCCAATCCACAATACCGAAGGACCCCTTTCGGGTGAAAGGGGCTTTTGGCGTCTCCTGAGATTCCAAATGGCCGAGAAGTGTCGCAGAAGGCTGTGAGCGGGCGAGCAGGTTCGGTCCGCGCATCGACGATGCCCGGGGCGTCGCCGAGTCCGGGCGCGCGAAAGACGGTGCGCGCCCGGGACGACGCCCCACCCCCTGGGCCGGCCCGGCCGCCCCATGTACGGCGGTGGCCTCTACGGGTTGGCCCGGTGGGCTTACTTCCAGGGGTCGGTGAACGACCGGCCGGGGACCGGCTTGGCGATGAGGGCCACGGGGATGAAGAAACCGACCTGCCCGATGGCGATCATCAGGGTGGCGAGTGCCTTGGCGTCATAGTGCTCGGACACCTGGGCGTACAACTCGTCGGAGACCCTCTCGCCGTGCGAAGCGGGCTGGAACACGGCTTCCACCAACGCCAGCGCGGCACGCTCGGCACCGGTGAAGTACGGCGCGTCCCACCAGGACGCCACCGCCGTGATCCGCTCCTCGGACACCCCGGCCTTGCGCAGGAAACCCGTGTGCAGGACGGTCAGATAGGTGTTGCCGACGATCTGGCCGGCCCGCAGCTGGATCAGACTGATCGTGGCCCGCGGCACCGACCGATTGCCGGTGGCCTTGAACAGCGCCGCCGACACCTCCGCCAACTCGGGAACGAGCTCCTGAGGATCGTCGGCCATCCGCGGCGTCATAGGAACCTCGGCAGTGATCGAACGTGCTTCCATGACCAATCTCCTTTTGGGCTTTCACGTTGCTGTCACTGCACTGACGGATGGCGGCGGAGAAGTGTGACCGCCGTGCGACAACCAATCCGCGTCTGGCTGCGCGACCGTCTGCGTGCCGGCCCAGGTGATCATGCCGCCCAGTAGCGCCTGCAACACACCCTGCCCGGCCCACGGCACCAACCCGTACTCCACCCAGCCCGACGACCTTCGGCTTGAACGGGACACAGCGCGCGAAGAGTGGTTCATACGCGCATTGTGCCTTCGGCCACTGACAACGTGCCGTTGAGGAACCCGAGATCAAACCGGCGAGGGGTCAGGCACACTATGTGGGTAGCTATCTGACTACTCATGAGGATTTAGGCATGATTACGCTGACGAAGGAAGACGGACCCGCGGATCTGGACGGGGTGACCCACCTGTCCATCGGTGTGTCCTGGGACCCGACCGCCGGGAGCAGCGGCGGGCTGATGGGGAAGCTCCGGCGGAAGGCCGGCACCGATCTCGACCTGATCGCCGTCGCGATGCAGGGCGCGGACCCGGTGCGCCTCGCCGGCCTCGACTCGCTGGACCCGATGGGCAACGGCTCACTGGTGCACAGTGGGGACAATCAGACCGGGCACGGGGACGGTGACGACGAGACGGTGACCGTGGAGTTCGACCGGGTGCCGTCCAATGTCACGGCCATCGTGTTCATAGCCGCCGCGTACAAGAAGCAGAGTTCCTTCCAGAAGGCGCGGAACATCAGCTTCAAGGTGTACGACGCGACGGGGGGCAGCAGCCAGCAGGTCGCCGACATCTGGCCGAGCCTGCTCACCAACGACAACGGTTGCGCCGTGGCCAAGGCGGTACGGGTCGGCGCGGGCTGGAAACTCCAGGTGATCAACGAGACCGGGAAGATCAAGCAGGGGGATGAGCAGGACCTGATGCGCTTCGCCATCAGCAAGTAGCCGAGACCCGGGCCGGGCCGGGTTCCCGTCATGCACCGGTGCGGCCACGCCCGCACCGGTGCATGACGAACCGTCGGCCGCGCCCCGCCAGGGGGAATGCGGCCTTATGTCAGGATTCGCCTATGGAGCAAGTCGATATCATTCCCATGCAGCTGTCCCACCTGGACGGCGTTCTGAACCTCGGTTACCGCGCGTACGACGTGAACGCGATGCCGTACACCTCGTGGTCGCTGTCCACGGTCGCCGTGCACTGGGACGCGCAGCCGGAAGCGTGCTGGGTCGCGGTGGACGACGAAGGGCTGCTCGGCTTCGTGCTCGGATCGCTCTCCTACGACGAGCGCGAGGACTGGGGCTACCTCGAGTGGATCGCGCTGGACGAACGGGCGCGGGGCAAGGGTGTCGCGAGCGTGCTCGTGGAACGGTGCTGTGACGCCCTCTTCGCGGCCGGTGCCTCCCGGATCATCACCGATGTGGAATCCAGCAACCAGGCGTCGGCGTCCTTGATGCGCCGCAACGGGTTCACCGAGGGCGTCACCGTGACCCTGTTCGTGCGGCGCGATCCCGACAAGTCCGCTCCGGCGGCCACCCACCCCCCGCGCGACCCGGCGCGTGCCCGTCTGCGCCGGGCCGCCCGCGCCACCAGCACACGCTGACTCCGCGCCGGGCGTCCCGAGCCGTCGGCGGTGCGGAGACGACGGGGGAGGAGAGCAGGCCGCCGGCCCCAGGGTTGCCGGCCTCAGGGTTTCAGCACGATCTTGCCCCGGGTGTGCTGCCGCTCCAGTTCGCGGAAGGCGTCACGCACGTCGTCCAACGGGTAGACCCTGGCGATCGGGACCTCCAGCCGGCCCTGGTCGATCAATGCGGCGAGCACCGCTGGCCCGTACTGGCCGATGCCTGGGCGCACGCCATGACGGTGCCTGCTACGCCTTCAACGACGTCCACGCCGTCATGGCCTACGTCGGGGCCGACCGCATCTCCGACGCCGAACGGCTCATCCGCGACCGGGAGGCGTGGTTGCGGGATGCCGACCCGGGGCTCTCCAACGTCCCGATGACCGCCGGGATCGGGCTGCCGGTGAGCCGGGCCCTCGTGGCATACGGGCAGCGACGCCACGCCGACGCGGTCGACCTGCCGCTGCCCCTACGACCGGAACGCCTGGGCCCGCCTCGCGCAGCGGGCCACGGCGCCGACGGACCGCGTGTCACCGGCTCAGGAGAGCTGGCCGTCGTAGTCGGGCAGCTTGAAGCCCTTCTCGTAGTAGCCGCCCTCGAAATCGGTGGAGCGGTTGCCGATGTTGGCGGTGATCGTGTAGCCGTCCTCGGTGAGTTCCTCCCGGCAGCGTGCCTTGCCCTCGCCCTTGCTCTCGCCGTGCTCGCGCGTGCAGACGGCGTCCACCGGGTAGTCGGCGTCCTCCAACTGCTGCCGGGCGGAGGACGAGGAGGTGCGGGCGGTGACGAACAGCACGGCCACGTTGTGCTCGTTCGCCCACTGAGCGACCTTGAGCACCGGCTTGTCGGCCTGCCCCGGGTGGTAGTACGTCTCCAGCGCGGTGTTGTCGATGTCCAGCACGATGGCCGGCTTGTCCCCACCCCCGCCGGCACGGTCCCGCAGCCACGGGATCGCGGGGGCCACGGCTTCCTTCACGTCGGCCTGCCACGTCTGGTAACCGGGCACGGCGGCCCGGCCCGAAGCGGCCTGCGCCGTGACGGCAGTGCCCAGCGACGCGGTCGGCAACGCGACCGCCGCCAGCGCGACGAGCGCGGCGATACGGGACTTCCTGACAGACATCAACCCTGCCCTTCCGGTGAACGATGTACCGGCCACAAAGATCAACATCGCGGATGGACGTACGGGCAAATCACGGATGTCCCATGTATGAACTCTCACGACTCACCGGACACGTCGTCGTACGGTGTCCCGTCCGTGAAGTCCTTCGCGAACGTGGTCTCTATGCCGTTCAGCACGTCCGGGCTGTTGACGATCAGACCCAGCTCGCGGTTGTTGTTGAGCGAGTTGTCGGAGAAGTTCTCCGAACCCGCGAAGACCTTCGCCGTCGGGGTGCCGCGGTCGGCGACGACCGCCTTGGCGTGGATGTAGAGACCTTCGGTCGAGGAGAAGGTGACGACCTTGCCGCCGGCCTCCTTGACCTGGTCGAAGTAGCTGCCGTAGCTGCCGGGGTTCATGCCGACGACCCTGACCGCCACGCCGCGGTTCGCCGCCGCGGCCACCGCGTCCACCAGGGTGCTGTCGCCGAACTCCAACTGCTCCAGGTCCAGGGAGTGCTGGGCGCCGTTGATCAGTTCCAGCAGGTGCGACTCCGAGTCGGTGGGCGACCAGACCAGGTCGTCGCCGTCGGACGGGGTGACCGAGGTCTTGGCGAAGTCCGCGTCGAAGACCTTCTCTATGGCTGTGACGTCGGCGGCGTCCGTGTCGAAGACGCCGTAGTCGCGGCTGCTCGCGTAGTACGTCGAGTCCAGGTTCCCCGTCAGGATCAGCGACTTGGCGCCGTCCACGGTGATGGTCTTCTGATGGGTGAAGACGTAGTCGGAGGAGGAGTACACCACGCCCACGCCGGCGGACTTCAGGGCGCGGTAGGCCGAGCCGTTCACCGCGGTGCGCTTGGCGTCGAGGACGACGCGGACCTTCACACCGGCCTTCTCGCGGCTCACCAGCGCGCTGACGACCTTGGTGTCGCGCAACTCGTACATCGTGACGTCCACCGACTTGGCGGCCGATCCGATGAAATCGTAGACGGCGGTGCGGCCTTGGTCGGGAAAGACCAGCAGGGAGTACGTGGCGGGGGTGGCGGCCTGGGCGGCGCCGGGGGCGGCCAGGACGGATATCGAGGACAGCAGCAGGGCGCCTGCCGAGAGGGCGGCCTGACGGGCAGTGAGGGGTAAGGGCATGCCGGACTCCGGTCGTGTGCACGGGCAGTGGGGGGCTTGCGGGGCGCCCGGGGGCGCGCACGGCCCATGATGCGACCGTCGTGGTTTACGCGGGTAGACGCCGGAGGTTAATTTTTGGCATAGCCACGACAATCGCTTCCTCTGGAGTCGCCCGACTCGGCGAACCTGGATTTGTCGAGGCCCGCGTTGAAGGTGATGTCGAACAGGGCCGGCTCCTCGGCGGCGGAACGGACGTAGGCGGCCGCGCGGTGGCCCCTCGTGGCGAGTTCGTGCCGGGGTCCGTTTTCTGTCAGGGCTTCTGTACGCGGGTGGTGTCGGTGTCGAGGGGGGTGCCGTCGGCGCCGGTCGGCGCGATTTCCGGCACGGGGGTGCCGTGCTGGTCGACAAGGATGGAGTGGGTCTCGCCGGGGGCGAAGGCGTGGCGTTCTCCCCACTGCCGCAGGGTGAGGATGACCGGGAAGAGGTCGCGGCCGGCGTCGGTGAGCACGTATTCCTGGCGGCGGCCCGATGGCGCGGTGCGCTGGGCGAGGAGTCCGTGAGCGGTGAGCTTGCGGAGGCGGTCGGTGAGGATATTGCGGGCGATGCCGGTGCGTCGCTGGAACTCGGTGAACGACCGTGCCCCGTCCATCGCGTCGCGGATGACGAGAAGGCTCCACCTGTCGCCGACGAGGTCGAGCGTGCGGGCGACGGGGCAGTCGGGGTCGGTCCAGTCGGGGTTCGGGGCGCGCATGGTGGTGCGCGACATGACACCTCCCAATGGGTTGCAGATTGAAACCATCATGCCGTACGGTCAAATCGGTTGCAATGTGCTACTGATTGGGGAGTGCGATGAACGTGTGGCGGCGATTACTGCTCGCGGTGGTGTGTGGTGTCGCTGTGGCGAGCATCTATGCGGCGCAGCCGATTCTGGAGCCGATGGGACGCGATCTCGGTGTGCCCGCGGAACTCACCGGGTGGATCGTCGCGGCCGGCCAATTCGGCTACATCGCAGGGCTGTTGCTGCTGGTTCCGCTCGGCGATGTGGTCGACAGGCGCCGACTCATCGCCGCGCATTTGGCCATCACCGCAGTGGGCATGATCCTGACGGCCCTGGCGTCGGCCGCGTGGATGGCGTTGGTGGGGCTCGCGGTGGCCGGGGTGTTCGCGGTCGTGGTGCAGACCACGGTGGCCTACGCCGCATCGGTCTCGCCACCTGCTGAACGCGGACGGAACATCGGTGTCGTGACCTCGGGCGTTGTGGTCGGCATCCTGGGCGCGCGGGTCGTCACCGGCACGCTCGCCCAGGTATGGAGCTGGCGGGCCGTCTATGCCGTGCTCGCGGTGCTGTCACTCGGGCTCGCGGCCCTCGTCCTCGCCGTACTGCCGTCGGAGGAGCGCCCCGGCCGAACTGCGGGATACAGGCCCGTCGTCTCGCTCGGCGGACTGTTCAAGCAGCGCCTCTTCCTGACACGCGGGCTCATCGCGTTCTTCTTGTTCGCGTCGTTCGGAACCCTGTGGAGCGGACTGTCCCTGCCGCTGGCGGACGCGCCGTGGCACCTGAGCGAGAGCCGGATCGGACTGTTCGGCATCGCCGGACTCGCCGGCGCACTCGGCGCGGCGCGTGCGGGGCGGTGGGCGGACGCGGGGTGGGCGGCTCCGGTCACCGGTCTCGCGCTCGTCCTGCTCATCCTTTCGTGGGCAGCGGCCGGGCAGTTGCCGTGGGCACTGTGGCTGCTCGTCATCGGAATCGTGGTTCTCGACTTCGCGGTCCAGGCCGTGCATGTGAGCAACCAGCACCTGCTCACCACCGCGAATCCGGATCGCATCAGCAGCGTCATCGGCAGCTACATGGTCTTCTACTCGCTCGGTTCCGCCCTCGGCGCAGCCGCGACCACCGCCGTCTTCACCGCCCACGGCTGGGCGGGCTCCAGTCTCCTCGGGGCCGGATTCGCGGCCTGCGCGCTGGCTGTCTGGGCGATCGACAGGCGGCTGTCCCGCGACAGCGCGAACCTCCGATCCGGGGAAGTCGGCACGCGCCACGCGCAGGGGGAAGCGCAAGAAGCCGACCAAGCCGAACAAGCCGAACAAGTAGCGAAATAGCCCACAGAGCTCTTTGAACACTCCCTGATCTCCGCAGCCTCCGGGAGCCTTGGCGGCGGGTGGCCTGGTCGACGTCCCGGGCGCACGGGTGGAAGATGGAGCGCCTGGATGGGCTGGGGATGTCTGGTGGTGGGCGGGGAAGGCACCGCCGTGGTCGCCGTCAGCCGGTATCGCACTGTGGCCAGGTACGCGAGGGGAAGGGGACAGGGCATGGATCAGCCGTTCGGCTCCTACCAGAACGAGATCTACTTCAACGGGTTGAGCGGCGTCGTACCGCGCTTCCCGATGGGCTTCGCGGAGCTGGAGGACAAGGCGCGGTCGGCGCTGCCCTCCTCGATGTGGTCGTACGTCGCAGGGGGCGCGGGCGACGAACGCACCCAGCGGGCCAACGTGGCCGCCTTCGACCGCTGGGGACTCGTTCCCCGGATGTTCGTCGGTGCCGCGGAGCGCGATCTGTCCGTGGAACTGTTCGGGACGCGGCTGTCCTCACCGGTGTTCATGGCGCCGGTCGGAGTGATCGGCCTGTGCGCCCAGGACGGGCACGGTGACCTGGCCGCCGCGCGGGCCGCCGCGCGCACCGGCGTGCCGATGATCGCCTCCACGCTCTCCGTCGACCCGATGGAACGGGTCGCCGCCGAGTTCGGGGACACTCCGGGCTTCTTCCAGCTCTACACCCCCACCGACCGGGAACTCGCTGCGAGCCTCGTCCGCCGTGCGGGGCAGGCGGGCTACAAGGGCATCGTGGTCACCCTGGACACCTGGATCACAGGCTGGCGCCCCCGCGACCTGGCCACCGCCAACTTCCCCCAGCTGCGCGGCCACTGCCTGGCCAACTACACCAGCGATCCCGTCTTCCGCGCCCGGCTGGAGCGCACGCCGGAGGAGGACCCGCGGGCCGCGGCCCTCCTCTGGGCCCAGCTCTTCGGCAACCCCCTCACCTGGAACGACCTGCCCTGGCTGCGTTCCCTGACCAGCCTGCCGCTGATCGTCAAAGGCATCTGCCATCCCGAGGACGTCCGCCGGGCCAGGGACGCGGGCGTGGACGGCGTCTACTGCTCCAACCACGGCGGCCGGCAGGCCAACGGCGGGCTCCCCGCCCTCGACACGCTGCCCGCCGTCGTCGAGGCCGCCGACGGTCTGCCCGTCCTGTTCGACTCCGGCGTCCGCAGCGGCGCCGACGTGGTCAAGGCCATAGCCCTGGGCGCCACCGCTGTCGGCATCGGCCGCCCGTACGCCTACGGCCTCGCCCTCGGCGGCACCGACGGCATCGTCCACGTGCTCCGCTCGTTCCTCGCCGAAGCCGACCTGATCATGGCCACCGACGGCTACCCCACGCTCGCCGACCTCACCCCCGAAACCCTCCACCGCGTCATATGACGGCCCGCATGCCGCGTTGCCGGGGGGTGCCCTGATCTCTTTGGCCAAGGGAAACGGGGCTGCATTGGATCGCGGAGCCGGGCGGCATGGTGGTGCGGCTCGGGCGGCTCGATGCCGTCCTGGGCGGCCAGGTCCAGCATCACCTCGCGGGTGATTCCTGTAGCCCCCTTGGGCCCCTCACGCGGGTGCCGTGGCAGGGCGGGCCGGTTCACCCTTTCGCCGTCCGGCGCCCGCCGGTCCACTCGTTTCGCGGACTCAGTCGGGGCGCTGTGCGGCCGAAGTAAAGGGACGGACCGTACAGCCCGGTTGCCCGACCCGCGCGAGGAGAGTGCAGATGCCCGCCCAGACGGCTTCGCCGCAGACCGGTGACGTCCCGCCCCTGACCGGTGTCGGCGACGGCGGCCCGCCCCGGGCCCCGTTCGCCGTGCGGCACCGGCACCTGGTGGCGGTGCTCGCCGTCGTGGTGGCGGTGCTCGCCGGGCTGGCCGGGCACGACATCGGGGAGCAGGTCTCCTCGGGAGGCATGGTGCCGCCGCAGGCGGAGTCGTTGCGCGCGGAGCGGATCCTCGGACGCGACTTCGGAGCGGACACCCCGGACTTCGTGCTGCTGGCCCGTACGGAAGGTCCGCCGGGAGCGACGGTGGACGCCAAGGCGGCCGCCACGGCCGGACGGGACCTGGAGCGGCGGCTGGCCGCCGATCCGGCCGTGGTGCGGGTCCGGTCGTACTGGAAAGGTCGGCCGGCCGCGCTGCGCTCGGCGGACCGGCGCAGCGCGTTGCTGCTCGCCTGGTTCCACGGCGACGACCTGGAGACGGGCAAGGTGGCGGAACGGGTGATGCCGCGGGTGACGGGCCGGACGGGACCGCTGCGGGTGACGGCGGGGGGCGACGCGGCCGTACGGGCGGAGGTGGCGCGTCAGGCCTCGCACGACGCGCACGTCAGCGAACTGGTAGTGCTGCCGGTGACCGCCACGCTGCTGCTCCTGGTCTTCGGCTCCCTGGCCGCCGCCGCGCTGCCCGTCGCGGTCGGGATCTTCGCCGCGCTGGGCACCACCGCGGTGCTGCGCCGGCTGGCCGACTTCGCCGAGGTGTCGGCCTACGCGCTGAGCATCGCCACGGCGCTCGCCTTCGGACTGGCCATCGACTACTGCCTGTTCCTGGTCAGCCGCTACCGCGAGGAACGCCGGGGCGGGGCGGAGCTCGCACCCGCGCTGCACACGACGCTGCGTACAGCGGGCCGCGCGGTGGCCTTCTCGGCGGCGACCGTCGCGGGGGGTATGGCGACGCTGCTGATCTTCCCCCACCCCGTCCTGCGGTCGATCGGCTGCGGGGGCATGGCGGTGACGGCGATGGCGGCGCTCGGCAGCCTGGTGGTACTGCCCGCCGCGCTGGCCCTGCTGGGCGACCGGCTGGAGCGCTTCGACCTCTTCGCACGATGGCGGCGACGCGGCCACGGCCCGGTGGCCGGGCAGCCGGGCGCGCCTGTGAACGGGGCGGACGGGGCAGGCGGGGGTACGGCCGACGGGCCGATCCCACTGGGTCGTTGGGGGCGGATCGCCCGGACGATGGTGCGCCGGCCGCTGCTCGGCGGCGTGCCGGTGGCCTGCCTCCTGATCCTGCTGGCCGCGCCCTTCACCCAGGCGCGGTTCGGCCTCTTCGACGACCGCGTGCTGCCGGCGCGCACGGACGCGTCCGACGTGGGGACGGCTCTGCGGCGGGACTTCACCGGGAGCGGGATGGCGGCGACGACGGTCGTGCTGCCGTCCTTCGACCCGCGGGGCCGGCGTGCCGAGCTCGACGCCTACGCCCGCAGGATCTCAGGGGTGGACGGGGTGGTGCGGGTGGACACCGTGACCGGCGCGTACCGGGGTGGCCTGCGTACCACCGGGACCGGGCGGGAGGCCGCGCGGTTCGCGTCCCCGCACGGGGTGTTCCTGTCCGTGTCGGCCCGTGGGGAGCCCGCGGATCCGGCGAACGCCGAGCGCGCCCGCCGGATCCGGGCCCTGCCCGCGCCCGCCCGAGCCTGGGTGGGGGGTTTGGGGGCGCGGGTCGCCGATGCCCAGCGGCCGGTGCGGGACCGGCTGCCGTTCGCCCTCGGCCTGGTCGCGGTGGCGATGTTCGTGCTGGTGCTGGCGCTCACCCGGTATCCGGTACTGGCACTGAAGGCACTGGTGCTCAACGCCCTCAGCCTGTGCGCGACCTTCGGGGCGCTGGTCTTCGTCTTCCAGGAGGGGCATCTGCGCGGGCTCGTGGGCGACTTCACGGTGACGGACAGCACGGACGTCCTGCTGCCGATGGTCGTCTTCTGCATCGCCTTCGGCCTGTCGATGGACTACGAGTGCATCCTGCTCTCACGCATCGTGGAAGAGCGGCGCCGCGGTGCCGGCACGGTGCTGTCGGTCGTACGCGGGGTGGACCGGACGGCCCGTCTGTTCACATGGTCGGCACTCATCCTCGCCGTGGTCATGGCCGCGCTGGCGACCTCGGAGCTGGTGTTCCTCAAGGCCGTGGGGGTGGGCCTGGCGCTGGCCGCGCTGCTGGACGCGACGGTCGTACGGGGGCTGCTCGTCCCGGCCGTCATGCGACTCGCGGGACGCGCCAACTGGTGGACGCCGACCTGGCCGTCACGCGTCGGCCGGTGGATGCCGCCCTGGCTGCGCGGCGGGCGTTGACGGCTGTGCGGTGGCAGGCCGCCGTCACCCCGTACCGTCCGTGACAACCCGGACCCGCTCCCCGTCGTGCGTGACGGCGACTTGGTAGCGGTCTCCGGGACCGCCCGCGGCGTCCGTCACGAGGGCGCTGCGCAGGTCCTCAGCGACGTGCACAGCGCAGGGGTGGACGCGGGCGAGGCGCGCGACATGGTCCTTCACGGCGAGGGCCGCCAGGTGGTCGGCGAGCGGGATGCCGGTGGGCAGTCCGTAGAGGGTCTGGACGGTGCCGGGGAGCCAGTCGTGGGCCTGGACCTCGGCCAGGGTGAGGGTGGTGACACCCCGTTCGGTGCGGGAGACCCCGGCGCCACGCGTGTAGCGGCGGTCCCGGGCGAAGGCCATCCGGTCCGCGGGTGGTGTGCGTCCCCAGAACGTGCCGCCGAGCAGGATCGCGACCAGCTGGAAGGCGGCGAGCACGCGGTCGTCCGTGCGGAGCTGGAAGTCGATCACAGGGAAGGCCGGTCCGTCGGGGTGGCAGCCGCGGAAGCGGGCCTCGGCCGTGACCGGTCCGGTGTCGGGCAGCGGCTCGTAGAGGTCGAAGGTCTCCAGCCGCCAGGGGTAGCCGCTGCTGCCCACCGTGGTCCGCGGTGCCCAGCGCCACAGTTCGCCGAAGGGGACGATGTGGAACGCGGCGTCGAGCAGCCCTTGATGGAGGCAGCCGCGCGGCACGCCGGGGTGCCCGGCGTCGAGGACCGCGGTGGAGCCGGCGGACCCGATGCGCAGGGAGGTCACGTAGTGGAAGGCGGGGCCGTGGAACATCGCCCCGGACGCGTACGGCAGCGGCTCGGGCGCGGCGTCGGTCAGCGGGGGGAACGGGCGGGGACGTCGCCGGGTGCCGGCGAGGTCGAGCCGGGCGGAGGCGGCGGGCTCGAGGAGCGGAGCGCCGGCCGGATCGGCCCCGTTGCACCGCAGCAGCGTGAGCTCGGCTCCGTCCGGTACCGCGCGGACCTCCGTGGCGAGCCGCAACGGCCGGTCGAGCGTGAGCCATTGCCGGATCCGGACCGAACGCAGTGACAGCTCTTCCGGTCGGCTGCCGGTGGCCGCGCAGGCGGCCGCGGCGAGCCGGTCGACGACCGACATCATGGGCAGGACGGGGATGGTGAGGGTCGGGCGGTGGTCGTGCACCCAGGTCTCGACGGCCGGATCGATGATCTCCTCGGCCCGGACCGGCCCGCCGGGCGGGGGCGGTGCGGCACCGGGAAGCCCGACGGCCGCCACGCTTCGGCCGGGGCTCGCGGGCGGCGGATCGCCGGGGACGAGGCGTACCGCGAGGCCCTGGCTGTGGAGGGCCGGGACACCGTCGACGGAGACCAGCACGTCGGCGTAGAGGGCCGGTTCGGGGCCCGCGACGATGCCGGCGACGTGGACCTCGTACGTGAGGGTGCGGTCGGCTGGGGTGGCCTGGCGGCGGCAGCGGGTCACGGCGGTCCGGCCGGGTACGGGTTCGAAGCGGGCGCCGTCGTGGTCGAGGGTGAGCCCGAGGGCGGCCAGGTGGAAGGCCATGGCCTGGAAGGCGGCGTGCACCATCAGGCTGCCGGGCACGCAGGGGTCGTTGGGGAAGTGGCCGGCGAAGTACCAGGCGTCGGGCCGGATGTCGGCCTCCGCCCGTAGCCGGCCTCGCCCCCAGACCCCGCCGACGGGATCCCACACGGTGACCCGGTCGATCCCGAGCAGGAGGCCGGAGTCGATGCGGGGCGTGCGGCGGTGGCCGCGGGCACGCTCCCAGTCCGGCCCGAAGCAGTCGTACGGCCTTCCGTCCGCGAAGGCGCGGACGGAGTGTGCCGGGAAGCCGCGCGGGCCCGCCGGGGGTGCGGGCGGCGGGTCGTGGGGCACGTCCGGGGGTGGTGCGGCGGCGGGTTCCCAGCGGATGCCTTCGGTGGTGGCGAGTTCGGTGTCCGTGAAGAGTCCGGCCCGCGCGTCGCGGATGCTCAGCCGCAGTTCGTCGCCCACGCGGCAGTCGGCACGGAAGGAGGTGAGGAAGGTGCCGCGGTGCCGGGCATGCCCTTCGACCCGGATCTCGTGGCGCAGGGTCTCCCCGGCGCGGGGCGGGCTGCCGTGGAAGGTCACCTCGCAGCCGAGGAAGCGGTAGACCCGGTCGCCGGGGTGCAGGAGGTCGAGGCCCAGCCAGCCCAGCAGCACCTGGTTGGCCTGGGTGGTCTCGGCGAGGAGGGCCGCCGGCAGTCGGCCGTCCGCGTCGAGGAACCAGCTCCCGGGCGGCAGTTCGGTCTCGCTCCAGATCGTCCCCGTGCCGCACGAGGCGGGTGCCGCGTCGATGCCGAGGACCCGGTCCAGGAGCAGGAACGGGGGCGCGGGCGGTCGGATCCGGCGGGCCCGGCTGTCCAACGGCCGGAAGGCGGGCCCGAAGACGGCGGAGACGGGTCCGGCCACGAGTCGTTCGAGCTCGGGCCAGCCGTCCAGCGCGATCTCGGGAGATACGCGGCGGGTGGGGTCGTAGCCGGACAGG
>NZ_JBSFWT010000081.1:0-33649 GCF_053594975.1 Streptomyces sp. NPDC002537 | reverse complement strand
CCCGCCCCGCGCGGTGTCCTCAACCGCCGGACGGGCTGAATGTGCTGGCTACGGTCCGCACAATTCAGCCCGTCCGGCGATTGAGGACGCGGCCGCAGGCCGCCCCCGCCGCAGGCGGCGAACCGGCCCGCAGCCGGGGACAAAGCTCGCCGCAGGCGTCACGTGGGGCGGACCCTCCCCACCAGGTCGGTGAAAGTGGGCCAAGGAAGGGCGGGCGGGCGGGGGTCCCAGAGGCGTTGGGAGACGGCTGCCAGGGGGAGGTGCAGGCCGGAGGCCACTTGTTCCGGCGACTGCGCGTCAGCGCGATCGCACCAGACCGCCAGCCGTCCCCCCACCACCCGCCCCGCGGAGTCGGCCCGCACCGGCGAGGTGCCCCGCAGGACCGCCGGCGACCACTGCTCGTAGATCCGCTGCCCGGTCGGGTACCGGAAGTCGTTCGGCTCGCCGAGCACGTAATAGAGGAACTCGTCGTTGAGGTTGACGACGGTGCGTCCCTCGTTCAGGTAGTCGCCCGGGTCGCGCGCGCCGAGTTCCTTGCCCGTCCAGTACTCGACCTCGATGTCCTTGTCGGCGGTGACGACGCCGCCGGGGAAGAAGCCGTCGTTCCACGCCTTGGCCTTCTTGCCGAGGGTGCGCAGCACGGCCGCCCGGTCGTTCAGCCAGCCGGTGGCGAGGTCCTGGACGCGGGCCGCGGCGCCGTACTTCCGGTGGGCCAGGTCGGCGAGGCCCGGGTAGGAGGACTGCGGGTCCTGCACGGTGAGCGCCCGGTACTCGTCGGCGCCCAGGTGGAACCAGGGGCCGGGGAAGAGCGGCGCGTATTCGCGCAGCAGGTCGTCGACGATGTTCGCGGCCTCGGGGTTGGCGATGTCGACCGCGCCCCGGGCGGCGGTGCCCGAGACGTCGCGGAGCTGGAGGTCGGGGTGGGCGCGCATGACGGCGCCGAGGTGGCCGGGCGAGTCGATCTCGGGGACGACGGTGATGTGCAGGGAGTTCGCGAGGGCGATGATGCGGCGGACCTCGGCCTTGGTGAGGTGCTGCGCGGAGACGATCTCGGGGTGGGTGTCGCTCTCGATGCGGAAGCCCTGGTCGTCGGAGAAGTGCAGCCCGAACTGGTTGAGCTTGAGGTCGGCCATCTCCCGCAGCCGGGCCTCGATCCAGTCGGCGGGGAAGAACTTGCGCGCGATGTCGAGGTTGAGGCCGCGCTGCGCGCGGTCGGGGGCGTCGCGCACGACGCCTTCGGGGAGCCCGCCGCCGGAGCGCACGGCCTGCACGACGGTGCGGGTGCCGTAGAACACTCCGGGTACGCCCTCGGAGGTGATGAGCACCTTGTGGTCGCGGGTGGTCAGTTCGTACGCCTCGGGGCCGCCGCCCCCGCCGGGGCGGAGGGCGAGTTCGACGTCGCCGGGGCGGGCGGGCCCGGGGGCGGTGGTGAGCTTGAGGTCGTCGGCGAGGCGGCGGGCGTCCTCGGCGAGGGGACCGGCCGGGTCGGTGACGACGCGGGCGCCGGGGGCGGGCCGCCAGCCGGGGCCGGGCGCCGGGGTCGCGGAGCGCACGGCGGGGACGGTGCGCGGGGTCCCCTGCTCCACCGGTTCCTGCCGGACGGTGGGGGCGGGGGTGCCCGGGGTGGCGGTGGCCTGGGCGGAGCGGGAGTCGTCGCGGCCGTGGTGGCCCGAGGTGTCGCGCGGGCAGCCCATGAGGGTCATGGTGGCGGCGAGGGCGACTCCGGCGACGGAGCCCCGCACCAGACCGGCCCGGGTGATGCCGAGTGACAGGCCCATGGGAACAAAGCCTCCTATTCGGGGCATTTGTGGCGACCGTACGTGCCGCCCGCCCACGGCGGCGTCCACCACGCGCTCGGGGCCGCCCCGTCCGAAGGAAATTCGCGCATCCGTCGGACAATGGCCGATAACCATCGCTACGGTGGCGGCCCAGTGTGCACGCCGGACCGTGGACTTCTCACGCGTCCCCGCATCACAACCGCATCACGAACCGCAGCCCGCCACCGCACGGCCCCGCTTCGCCCGTACGGCCCTGCGCACCGTTTCTTCCCCCGCGCACGGGTGTGTGCACGGGCACGCACCTCTTCCGTCCGCGCTCCCGAGGAGACCACGCTGCACGGACCCGCCCGCCACGGCCTCGACCGCCTCAACTCGGCGGCGCCCGGCGCCGCCGAGGCCGCCCTGCTCGCCTGCTGCGGCAGCCGCCAGTGGGCCCGGCACCTCGTGGCCCAGCGCCCGTACCCCGACCTCGCCGCCCTGCTCCGGGCCGCGGACCGGGCCGTCCACGCCCTCTCGCCCGCCGACCTCGCCGAGGCGCTGGCCGACGAGCGGGGGCCGCGCGACCAGGCACTCACCCGCCGCGCGGGCGCGGGCATAGCCGACGGGTCCGGGGCACTCGCCGCGTTACGCCGGGCCCAGGTCGCGTACGAGCACAGATTCGGCCATGTCTTCGTGATCTGCCTGGACGGCCGGCACCCCGCCGAGGCCCTCGACCGGGCCCTCGCCGCCCTCCGCGCCCGGCTCTCCGGCACCGTCGGCGAGGAGGCCGCCGTCACCGCCGCCGAACTCGCCCGGCTGGCCCGCGGACGGCTGGCCCGGCTGGCCCCCGACACCCCGTGCACGCACGCCCGTCATGCCCGGCAGCACCACGGGACATAACGCCTACACGCCCCGGAATCAGGGCCTCTGCGACACCTCGCGCCCCTCCGGAAGGCCTTTCCCCGCCCGCACACTGGTCCGTACGTGCGTGTTTGACCACACCTGACGACCCGGCGACCATGAACCGACAAGGCGTCGCTACGATGGCCAGGGCCGGTGGACCGTACCCGGCCGGGCCCGCTGACAGTGAAGCCGGCAGGCCCTGATCCCCGCTCCCGGAGGGTTTTCCGTGCCGGCTGGAACGCTGTACCGCGGCCGGGAAGGCATGTGGTCATGGGTGGCTCACCGAGTCACCGGCGTCCTCATTTTCTTCTTCCTGTTCGTGCACGTCCTCGACACCGCTCTCGTACGCGTCTCCCCCGAGGCCTACGACGATGTCGTCGCGACGTACAAGACGCCTGTTGTCAATGTGATGGAGTACGGCCTCGTCGCCGCCATCCTCTTCCACGCGCTCAACGGCCTGCGGGTCGTCGCGGTGGACTTCTGGTCCAAGGGCGCGCGCTACCAGAAGCAGATGCTCTGGACCGTTGTCGCCATCTGGGTCGTGCTGATGGCCGGCGCCTTCTACCCCGTGCTCCAGCACACGCTGCGCACGCTGTTCGGGAGCTGACGCGAGATGTCCGCTGACACCACCCCCGCCGTGAACGACTCCGTGTCGCTGTACGACGTGGACCACCCGGCTCCGGTCATCGAGCCGCCGCGCAAGCGCACCAAGAAGACGCCCAAGGCGACCCGCACCAACTTCGAGATGTACGGCTGGCTGTTCATGCGGCTGTCCGGCATCGTCCTGGTCGTGCTGGTCCTCGGCCACCTGCTGATCCAGCTGGTGCTCGACGGCGGCGTCTCCAAGGTCGGCTTCGCCTTCGTGGCGGGCCGCTGGGCCTCGCCGTTCTGGCAGGCATGGGACCTGGTCATGCTGTGGCTGGCGATGCTGCACGGCGCCAACGGCCTGCGCACCGTCATCAACGACTACGCGGAGCGGCCCACCACCCGCTTCTGGCTGAAGAACCTGCTGTACGCGGCCACGGTGTTCACCGTCCTGCTGGGCACGCTGGTGATCTTCACCTTCGACCCGAACATCCGCTAGAGCCCGGGGCTGACGCGACCATGAAGATCCACAAGTACGACACCGTCATCGTCGGCGCCGGTGGCGCCGGCATGCGCGCGGCCATCGAGTCGACCAAGCGCAGCCGCACCGCGGTGCTGACGAAGCTCTACCCCACCCGCTCCCACACCGGCGCCGCCCAGGGCGGCATGGCCGCCGCCCTCGCGAACGTCGAGGAGGACAACTGGGAGTGGCACACCTTCGACACGATCAAGGGCGGCGACTACCTGGTCGACCAGGACGCCGCCGAGATCCTGGCGAAGGAGGCCATCGACGCGGTCCTCGACCTGGAGAAGATGGGCCTGCCGTTCAACCGCACCCCGGACGGCACCATCGACCAGCGCCGCTTCGGCGGTCACAGCCGCAACCACGGTGAGGCCCCGGTCCGCCGTGCCTGCTACGCGGCCGACCGCACCGGCCACATGATCCTCCAGACGCTGTACCAGAACTGCGTCAAGGAGGGCGTGGAGTTCTTCAACGAGTTCTACGTCCTGGACCAGCTGATCACCGAGGTCGACGGCGTCAAGAAGTCGGCCGGTGTGGTCGCCTTCGAGCTGGCCACCGGCGAGATCCACATCTTCCAGGCCAAGTCGGTCGTCTACGCCTCCGGCGGCACCGGCAAGTTCTTCAAGGTGACCTCCAACGCGCACACCCTCACGGGTGACGGCCAGGCGGCCTGCTACCGCCGCGGCCTGCCGCTGGAGGACATGGAGTTCTTCCAGTTCCACCCGACGGGCATCTGGCGCATGGGCATCCTCCTCACCGAGGGCGCCCGCGGCGAGGGCGGCATCCTCCGCAACAAGGACGGTGAGCGCTTCATGGAGAAGTACGCGCCCGTCATGAAGGACCTCGCCTCCCGCGACGTCGTCTCGCGCTCCATCTACACGGAGATCCGCGAGGGCCGTGGCTGCGGTCCCGAGGGCGACCACGTCTACCTCGACCTCACCCACCTGCCGCCGGAGCAGCTCGACGCCAAGCTCCCGGACATCACCGAGTTCGCGCGGACCTACCTCGGTATCGAGCCCTACACGGACCCGATCCCGATCCAGCCCACCGCGCACTACGCGATGGGCGGCATCCCGACCAACGTCGCGGGCGAGGTGCTCTCCGACAACGACACCGTCGTGCCGGGTCTGTACGCCGCCGGCGAGGTCGCCTGTGTCTCCGTGCACGGCGCCAACCGCCTGGGCACCAACTCGCTGCTGGACATCAACGTCTTCGGCAAGCGGGCCGGTATCGCCGCCGCCGAGTACGCGCACCGGGCCGACTACGTCGAGCTGCCGGAGAACCCGGCGCAGCTCGTCGTCGAGCAGGTCGAGAAGCTGCGCGAGTCCACGGGCAACGAGCGGGTCGCGGACATCCGCAAGGAGCTCCAGGAGACCATGGACGCCAACGTCATGGTCTTCCGCACCGAGCAGACCATCAAGACGGCCGTCGAGAAGATCGCCGAGCTGCGCGAGCGCTACAGGAACGTGTCCATCCAGGACAAGGGCAAGCGCTTCAACACCGACCTGCTGGAGGCCATCGAGCTGGGCAACCTGCTCGACCTGGCCGAGGTGATGGCCGTGTCCGCGCTGGCGCGCAAGGAGTCCCGCGGCGGTCACTACCGCGAGGACTACCCGAACCGCGACGACGTCAACTTCATGCGCCACACCATGGCGTACCGCGAGGTCGACGGGAACGGCAAGGACTCGATCCGCCTCGACTACAAGCCGGTAGTGCAGACCCGCTACCAGCCGATGGAGCGTAAGTACTGATGGCAACCCCGACCCTGGACAAGCTCGAGGCGGACTCCACCACCTCGCACCTCATCACGGTCACCTTCCGGGTCCGCCGGTTCAACCCGGAGGTCTCCGCGGAGGCCACCTGGCAGGACTACCAGCTGGAGATCGACCCCAAGGAGCGGGTCCTCGACGGCCTCCACAAGATCAAGTGGGACCAGGACGGCACGCTGACGTTCCGGCGTTCCTGCGCGCACGGCATCTGCGGCTCCGACGCGATGCGCATCAACGGCAAGAACCGCCTGGCGTGCAAGACGCTGATCAAGGACCTCAACCCGGCCAAGCCGATCACGATCGAGCCCATCAAGGGCCTCACGGTCCTGAAGGACCTCGTGGTCGACATGGACCCGTTCTTCCAGGCGTATCGCGACGTCATGCCGTTCCTCATCACCAAGGGGAACGAGCCGACCCGCGAGCGGCTGCAGACGGCCGAGGACCGCGAGCGGTTCGACGACACCACCAAGTGCATCCTGTGCGCGGCGTGCACGTCGTCCTGCCCGGTGTTCTGGAACGACGGCCAGTACTTCGGCCCGGCGGCCATCGTCAACGCCCACCGCTTCATCTTCGACTCGCGCGACGAGGCCGGTGAGCAGCGGCTGGAGATCCTGAACGACAAGGACGGCGTGTGGCGCTGCCGCACGACGTTCAACTGCACCGACGCGTGCCCGCGCGGCATCGAGGTCACCAAGGCGATCCAGGAGGTCAAGCGCGCGCTGATCACGCGTCGCTACTGACCCCGGGACGCCCCGCCGAGGGCCCGGCTCCCCGCTCCGGGGGGCCGGGCCCTCGCGCGTGACCGGCCGTCCCGATCTTGACCTTGACACCGTGTCACATGGCAGGCTCGGCGGCATGACACAGCTCCCGACATCCCTTTCGGCCATACCCCTTTCGAGTACGGTCCGCGGTTCCGGTCCCGGTGTGCTGCTCGCGCACGGCGCGGGCGGCAGCATCGCGGGCAACTACACGACGCTGATCCCGCCCCTGATGGCGCGTCACACCGTGGTGGCTCCCGACTTCCCCGGCTCCGGCGCCACCCCGCGGGCGGACGTCCTCACCGTCGACCTGCTGGCCGACGCGCTGGTGGCGCGGGCGGACGCGGCGGGCCTGGAGACGTTCACCGTGATCGGCTACTCGATGGGCACCATGGTGTCCGTGCGCATCGCGGCCCGGTATCCGGAGCGGGTGCGCGGACTGGTGCTGACGGCGGGCATGGCCAGGCCCGACAACCGGATGCGGGCCTCGCTGGACCTGTGGCAGAAGCTGCTGGCCGACGGGGACCTGGAGGCCTTCGCGCGGTTCCTCGCACTGAGCGGCTTCAGCACGGAGTTCTTCAACGCCATGCCGGAGGAGCAGCTGCACGCCCTCTACACCGTGATGATCAAGGGCATTCCGGCCGGTTCCGCCGAGCAGGCGGGCCTGGTGCTGCGCACCGATGTCACGGCCGATCTCGCGGGGATCTCCGTGCCCACCCTGGTCGTCGCCACCACGCGGGACACCCTGGTGTCCCCCGCCAACTCGCGGGCGCTCGCGGACGCGATCCCGGGCGCGGAGTACGCCGAGCTGGAGACGGGCCACCTCGTCATGGCGGAGCGGCCGCAGGAGTGGCAGCGGCTGATCCTGTCCTTCCTGGACCGGCACGGCCTCTGACGGATCATCACATCCGGGCGAGCTGCCACAGCCGCCAGGTGCCGGTGCCGTCCGACAGGTACTCGGTGCCGGAGATGTCGGCGTCGCCCAGCACGTACTCCTTCTTCTGCCACAGCGGGACGAGCGGTACGTCCTCGGCGGCGATCCTCTGGATGGCGCGGAAGTCGTCGGACGTGCGGCCGCGCTGCTCCTCCCGCTGGGTGGCGCGGATGAGCTGGTCCACACGGGAGTTGGTGTAGCCGGAGTGGAGGGCGGAGTCCTTGCCGACGAGGGAGACGGTGAAGGTGTCCGGGTCGGGGAAGTCCGGGAGCCAGCTGACGCAGTACGTGTCGTAGGCGCCCCGGGTGTAGCCGTCCAGGAACTCCTTCCACGCCACCTGCCGGGTGGTGACCCGGAACAGCCCGGTGGCCTCCAACTGCCGCTTCAGCAGGGCCGCTTCGTCGTCGGCGGCGGCCCCCTGGGGGTAGGCGAGGCCGAAGCTCACCGGCATGGTGACGCCCGCCTGGAGCAGCAGGCTCCGGGCGCGCTCCGGGTCCGGCGCGGGATAGGCGTCGAAGAAGGACGTGGCGTGGCCGGTGAGGCCCTGCGGTACGAGCGAGTAGAGCGGCTCGACGGTGCGCAGGTGCACGTCGCGGGCGAGGGCCTCGCGGTCGACGACGGCGGCGACCGCCCGGCGCACGGCGGTCTGCCGCACCGGCGAGCCGTCCCGCAGGTTGAAGACCAGCGAGCGGGTCGCGGCACCCGAGGACTCCATCATCTTCACACTGGAGTCGGCCGGGGACTGCCGGGCGAGGTCCGCCGGCGGCAGCTGCCGCCCCGCCACGTCGACGGCCCGCCGCCGCCACGCCTCGCTCAGCTTCGCGGGCGACCCGAAGTAGCGCACGCTGATGGCACTGCCCTTGGGCCTGACCGCGCCCTTGTACGTGTCGACGGGCTCCAACTCGGCGCTCACACCCGGCCGGTAGGCCTTGAGCTCGTACGGGCCGGAGCCGTCGGCCTCGTCGCCGGTCCGCAGGGCGTCCGCCGGGTAGCGGGCGGCGTCGACGATCGACCCGGCGCCCGTGGCGATCCTGAACGGGAACGTGGCATCCGGCGCCTTCAGCCGGAAGGTCACCGTCCGCCCGGCCGTCTCCACCGTGTCCAGTGTCGCGAACAGCGCCGAGGGTCCCCGCGGGGAGTTGATCCGCCGTATCCGGTCGAAGGAGTACTTCACGTCCTTCGCGGTCACCTCGTCGCCGTTGCCGAACCTCAGGCCGTCGCGCAGGGTGCAGGCGTACGTGCGGAGGCCGTCGCCCTGGAAGCCGCAGCGGCTCGCCGCGTCCGGCACCGGGGAGCCCGAGCCGGAGGTGAAGGTCAGCAGCGACTGGTAGAGGTTGCCGAACAGCGACCAGGAGCCCACGTCGTAGGCGCCCGCCGGGTCCAGCGCCGTGACCGTGTCGGTCGTGCCGACCACGATGGGCCTGCCGTCGCCGCCCCCCGGCCCCGCCAGTCCGCAGCCGGCCGCCCCCGCCGTCAGCAGCAGCAGCGCTCCCACGGCCGCCGCCGCACCCGTACGTAACCGTCCCCCGCGCATCCCCCAGCCCCCTCCGCCCGGTGATGCGCATCACCCAAACACACGATCGCCCGCACGTCCCGGGAATCGGCCAAGCGATCGGGGCCCGTCGGTGGAGGCGGCCGGAAACGTCCCGCTATGAGCTGCGCCGCAGCGCGCGCACACCGCGCAACCCGATCAGCCCCACGCCCGTCCCCAGAAGAAACGAGGTGATCGCGAGCAGGAGATGCACCCAGAAGTACGTGGTCGGGTCACCCGCGCCGTCGAAGGCGAGCCCGCTGCCGTCCTTCCACAGATTCTTCGCAAAGGTGATCCAGATGACCCAGCTCCAGGCGCCGAAGGCGAGCAGGAACCAGGACACGGGACGGGAGAGGACCGCGGGGGAGGGAGAGGCGCCGGGGGCGTCTCCGGTAGAGCTCTGCATGCGTTTCAGTATGCGTTCGGCCGCAGGGACTCCCCCTATCGGGTCCCTGGGCGCGGCACCCACCGGTGAGGCACCATCCCCAGGCCGTGGGCGGCGGGGTACGTTCACGGACGTGCCGACGACATCACACCCTCCGCGGTACGCCGCGACGCGCCGCTACCGCCCCGCCCTCGCGGCGGCCGCCTCGTTGCTCCTCCCGCTGATGACCGCCGCTCCCGCCCTCGCCGACAACCCGGCCGACGGCAAGGGCGCCCCCAAGACCCCGCCCGCCCGGATGTCCACGGTGGGCGGCGAACTGCTGGGCAGGCCGGGCCCCCAGGTGCAGCTCGAACCGGGCGCGCCGCAGCTGCCCAAGGACCTCAGCGGCCGCTCCTGGCTGGTCGCCGACGCCGAGTCCGGCGAGATCCTCGCCGCGAACAACGCGCACTGGCGGCTGCCCCCGGCCTCCACCCTGAAGATGCTGTTCGCCGACACCGTGCTGCCGAAGCTCCCCCGGGACAAGGTGCACAAGGTGGTGCCGTCCGACCTGGCGGGCATGGGCGCGGGCAGCAGCGCGGTCGGCGTCCACGAGGGCTCCTCCTACACGGTCCACGACCTGTGGCTGGGCGTGTTCCTGCGCTCGGGCAACGACGCGGTGCGGGTGCTGTCCACGATGAACGGCGGCGTCCCGCAGACCGTCAAGGACATGCAGGCCCACGCGGACGAGCTGCAGGCGAACGACACGCACGTCATCAGCCCCGACGGCTACGACGAGGAGGGGCAGGTCTCCAGCGCGTACGACCTGACGCTGTTCGCCCGGTCGGGTCTGCAGAAGGCGGACTTCCGGGAGTACTGCTCGACGGTCAGCGCGCAGTTCCCGGAGGAGGAGAAGCCGGGCGAGCAGCGGAAGACGTCCACCATCGTCAACACCAACCGGCTGCTCACCGGGCAGGGCGTGCCCGCCTACAAGGGCATGGCGGGCGTGAAGAACGGCTCCACCACCAACGCGGGCAACACCTTCACCGGGGTCGCCCAGCACGACGGCCGCAAGCTGCTGGTCACCGTCATGAACCCGGAGAAGAGCGAGCCGTACGAGGTCTACCTGGAGACCCAGCGGCTGCTGGACTGGGGCTTCGAGGCGGCCGGGCACGTCAAGCCGGTGGGGGTGCTGGTGCCGCCGAAGGGCGGGGCGGGGAAGTCCGGTGACAAGGCGGGCGGCCGCCCGTCGGCCGACAGCACGCAGGCGTCCATCACCGGATCCGGTGGCGGCATGTGGACGGCGGTGGGCATCGCCGGCGGCGCGCTCGCCGCGCTGGGCGTGGCGGGCTTCGTGATCCACCGCCGGCACCCGCTGCCGGAACTGGTGCGCAAGAAGCGCTGACGCGGTGTCCTCGAGCCGGACGGGCTTCCCCGGACTGCTACGGCCGACCTCCGTCGCCGCCTGCGGCGGGAGCGGCCTGCGGCCGCGTCCTCAATCGCCGGACGGGCTGGTCTTGCCGACCGTGGCTTCGGGTCTGCGGCCCAGCCGCGAAATTCAGCCCGTCCGGCGTTTGAGGACACCGCGCGAAGCGTGGTCCGGGGTCCGGGGCGGAGCCCCGTGGGACGGCGGGGTGGCCGTCCACGCCGCACAGAAAAGCGTCAGCTTCGCGGTGAAGTTGATCCACAGCAGCAGCGCCACCGGCGCACCGAACGCGCCGTACATGCTCTTGGCCGCCACTCCCTGGAGGTAGCCGCTGAGCAGCAGCTTGAGGAGTTCGAAGCCGACCGCGCCGATCAACGCGCCCTGCACGAGCCGCCACCGGTCCGGATGGACACCCGGCAGGCGCGACAGCACGTAGGACATCAGCAGGAAGTCGGCGAGGACGGCGATGCAGAAGCCCGCCGCCGTGAGCAGGCCGCCGACGCCCTGCAGCCCGGCCTTCTCGACGACCCAGCCCACGGCCGACGTGGCGAACGTGGAGCAGGCCACCGAGACCAGGGCGACCCCGCCGAGGCCCAGCAGCAGGACCGCGTCCTTGAGGCGCAGCAGGACCGGGTTTCCGGGGCTCTCCTCGCGTTCCCAGACGGCGCGCAGGCACTCGCGCAGGGAGCCGATCCAGCCCAGACCGGTGAAGAGCAGCGCGGCACCGGCGACGACACCGACGGTGCCCGCGTTGTCGACGAGGGTGCTGAGGTCGAGCTTGCCGGAGATTCCCGGCATCTGTTCGGCGAGCTTGTGTTCCAGTTCCTGCATCCGCTGTTTGCTGAGGACGGCGGCGCCGATGGCCGCGCCCACCGTGATCAGCGGGAAGAGGGAGAGAAAACTGGTGAAGGTGATCGCGCCGGCCAGCCGGCTCCACCTCACCCGGTCCAGGGTCTCGTACGAGCGCCACACGTGGGTGCGCATCAGGCGGGCGATCAGGGGCCCGATCCACGGCAGCCGGGTCAACCATTCCATGGTCCACACCTAACCAGCTCGGGCCGGTGCGAACGCTCCCCGCAGGGGTCAGCGGGAGGCCGCGGGGGGCCTGGAGACGTCCGTCTGGCGGGGCACCGCGCTCTCCGCGCCCGCCCCCCCGAACGGATACTCCCGCTCCAGCCGCCAGACGGCGTCCGTGCCCTGCTCGTACAGGGCGAAGCCGGTGATCGTCCAGGCGGCCTCGAAGTCGGCCAGCTCGGCGTACGCCCGGTCCATCGCCTCCTCGGCGATCCCGTGGGCGACGGTCACATGCGGGTGGTACGGGAACTGGAGCTCGCGGGCGACCGGCCCGGAGGCGTCCCGGATGCGCTTCTGGAGCCAGGCGCAGGAGGCGGAGCCCTCGACCACGTTGACGTAGACGACGGGCGACAGCGGCCGGAAGGTGCCGGTGCCGGACAGGCGCATCCGGAACGGCTGCCCCAGGGCCGCGACCTCGGCGAGGTGCCGCTCGATCGCGGGCAGGGACGAGGCGTCGACCTCGGTGGGCGGCAGCAGGGTGACGTGCGTGGGGATGCCGTGCGCGTGCGGGTCCCCGAAGCCCTCTCGGCGCTTCTGGAGGAAGCTGCCGTACGGCTCCGGGACCGCGATCGAAACGCCGAGCGTTACGGTCCCCATTGCGTTCTCCCTCCTGTGCGCCTGTGTGTCCCCGTGGCCAGTGTGACGGCTGGGCCGCCTCCGGGCCAGGTTCCCTGGTCCCGTGCGCCCGGGGCCCATGGTCCCTGGCGCACGGGCGGCCGTCGGTGCTGTCGGCGCTCGGTCAGTGCCCGTACTGGTCGGTACGGTCAGTGCTTCGCGGGCAGGAAGCCCATCTTGTCGTACGCCTGCGCCAAGGTCTCACCCGCGACCGTACGGGCCTTCTCGGCGCCCTTGGCGAGGATCGCGTCCAGCGTCTCGGGGTCGTCGAGATATTCCTGCGTACGGGCACGGAACGGGGTCACCCACTCCACCATGACCTCGGCGAGGTCGGTCTTGAGCGCACCGTAGCCCTTGCCCTCGTACTTCTGCTCAAGTTCCGGGATTCCCGTGCCGGTGAGCGTGGCGTAGATGGTCAGCAGGTTGCTGACGCCCGGCTTGTTCTCGGCGTCGAAGCGGATCACCGTGTCGGTGTCGGTGACGGCGCTCTTGATCTTCTTCGCGGAGACCTTGGGGTCGTCCAGCAGGTTGATCAGGCCCTTGGGGGTGGACGCCGACTTGCTCATCTTGGCGTGCGGGTCCTGCAGGTCGTAGATCTTCGCCGTCTCGCGGACGATGTGCGCGGCGGGCACGGTGAAGGTGTCACCGAAACGGGCGTTGAAGCGCTCGGCGAGATCACGGGTGAGCTCGACGTGCTGACGCTGGTCCTCACCCACCGGAACCGCGTTCGCCTGGTAGAGCAGGATGTCCGCGACCTGGAGGATCGGGTAGGTGAACAGGCCCACCGTGGTCTGACCGGCGCCCTGCTTGGCCGACTTGTCCTTGAACTGCGTCATGCGGGACGCCTCGCCGAAGCCGGTGAGGCAGTTCATCAGCCAGGCCAGTTGGGCGTGCTCGGGCACATGGCTCTGCACGAAGAGGGTGCAGCGCTCCGGGTCGAGCCCGGCGGCCAGCAGCTGGGCCGCGGCGCTGCGGGTGTTCGCGCGCAGCTCCTTGGGGTCCTGCGGAACGGTGATCGCGTGCAGGTCGACGACCATGTAGTAGGCGTCGTGGGTCTCTTGCAGCGCCACGTACTGCCGGACGGCACCGAGGTAGTTCCCGAGGTGGAACGAGCCTGCGGTGGGCTGGATACCGGAGAGAGCGCGCGGACGATCGAGGGCCATGGGCACATTCTCTCAGGTGTGCAACCCGGGCCGTCGCCGCGGTGCCGGTGCCGGGCCCGGAGAACCGCGGATCAAGCCGTTCCACGGCGCCGGAACGGGTGTAGAAATTGGGCCAAGAGCCCCGCACGCGGAACGGAGCACAGGGTGACTTCCACGGAACGCAGCATCGCGGCCGCCGAGGCCCACAGCGCGCACAACTACCATCCGTTGCCGGTCGTCGTCGCCTATGCGGAGGGCGCGTGGATGACGGACGTCGAGGGACGGCGCTATCTCGACATGCTGGCCGGGTACTCGGCGCTCAACTTCGGCCACGGCAACCGCCGGCTGATCAACGCGGCGAAGGCGCAGCTCGATCGGGTGACGCTCACCTCACGCGCCTTCCACCACGACCGTTTCGGCGAATTCTGCGCCGAACTCGCCGCGCTGTGCGGCAAGGACATGGTGCTGCCGATGAACACCGGCGCGGAGGCGGTCGAAACGGCCGTCAAGACCGCCCGCAAGTGGGGCTACCGCGTCAAGGGCGTGCCGGACGGCCGGGCGAAGATCGTGGTCGCCGCGAACAACTTCCACGGCCGGACGACCACGATCATCAGCTTCTCCACGGACGAGGAGGCCCGCGCGGACTTCGGCCCGTACACCCCCGGGTTCGAGATCGTCCCGTACGGCGACCTGGCGGCGCTGGAGGCGGCCCTCGACGAGAACACGGTGGCCGTGCTGCTGGAGCCCATCCAGGGCGAGGCCGGGGTGCTGGTGCCGCCCGCCGGTTATCTGCCGGGCGTGCGGCGGCTGACCGCCGAGCGCGGGGTGCTGTTCATCGCGGACGAGATCCAGTCGGGTCTGGGGCGCACGGGCCGGACCTTCGCGTGCGACCACGAGGGCGTGGTGCCCGACGTGTACGTGCTGGGCAAGGCGCTCGGCGGCGGGGTGGTGCCGGTGTCCGCCGTGGTGGCCTCCCGCGAGGTGCTCGGCGTCTACCGCCCCGGCGAGCACGGGTCGACGTTCGGCGGCAATCCGCTGGCGTGCGCGGTGGCGCTGGAGGTCGTCGCGATGCTCAGGTCGGGCGAGTTCCAGCAGCGGGCGACGGAGCTCGGCGAGCACCTCCACCACGAACTCGGGCTGATGGTCGGCGGCGGCGCGGTGGAGGCCGTGCGCGGCAGGGGCCTGTGGGCGGGCGTCGACATCTCGCCCGCGAAGGGCACCGGCCGGGAGATCTCGGAGGCGCTGATGGAACGCGGCGTCCTGGTCAAGGACACCCACGGCTCCACCATCCGCATCGCCCCGCCCCTGGTGATCAGCAAGGAGGACCTGGACTGGGGGCTGGACCAGCTGCGGGCAGTACTCGGCACCTGAGCGGCGGGCCGGGCGGGCGCCTGATCGCCGCATCTGCTGGTGCGGTACGGCGACCGCGGGTTGTGCGTGGCTGAGCGCGCGGTTCCCCGCGCCTCTGACGGGGCGCGGCGGGGTGGGTCCGGAGCGCTTGATGTGCCGGGTCACGGGCGCCCTCCCCGGCGCCAAGCACGCCGGGGAGGGCGCCGATGCGGCCGGCGAGGTAGTCGTAGAAGGCGTCGGCGTCGCGGCAGAGCACGATCGCCATCGTGCTCGGGCCGGTCACGGCGGCGGCATACGCGACCTCGGGGTGCCCGGCCGGCGCGGCGGGGGCGACGTCCAGCCACAGCACGGCCTCGAACGCGAAGCCGTACAGCGCCGGGTCGATCTCCACGTCGAAGGACAGCGCGCCGCTGTCCCGCAGCTCCGCGAGCCGCCGTCGGACGGTCGACTCGGACCAGCCGGTGGCCGCGGCGAGCTCCGGGACGGCGGCCCGGCCGTCCCCGGCCAGGGCGGACAGCAGCCACCGGTCGGCGTCGCCAAGCGTGACGGCGCTCGGTCTGCTCGCGGGTCAGCGCGGCCGTGCGGCCCGGCCGGCCCGCCGGCCCGCCGTCCCGGCGACCGGGCGCAGCAGGCAGTGCGCCGTGACCGAGGTGATCCGCGAGCTGCGCGGCAGCTTCGGCAGCAGCAGGCTGTCCCGGTGGGCACCCGCCCGCGCCCGGGTGATGCAGGTGATCTCCGTGCCGCCGGAGGCCACCCGGGTCTTCCGGTGCCGAGTGCCCGAAATCCTGCAGACGGCAGGACCTTTCATGTGCCGGGCGGTCGGCGGCGACCTGCGGAACCACCAGGTTCAGGTCTCGCCTTCCGCCTCGAGCTCGAGGAGCCGTTCCGCGATGTCATCGGCCCACGTCTGTGCCCACCGGCGCAGTTCGGCGATCGTGACGTCGCCGAGGCCGTACGCGGCAAACTCGGTGTCGTCGATCCAGTCCGCTCCGGCGAGCCTCGCCTGAAGGTCGGTGAGGTCGAAGGTGTCGCGGGCGTGGCGGCGTCCGAGCTCCTCCAGTTCGCGGGGGCTCCAGCGGTCCGCGGCCGCCTGGACGTCGATCAGGTCCCGGGCGAGTCCCCGGTCGGCCAACGCACGGACCTTGGTGCCGACCACGTCCTCAAGGGACAGCACCAGGCCGTGCGGAGTCCGCACAGGAGGACGCCAGAGCACCTCCTTGAGGATGTCGACCTCGCATTCCTCCCCGCTGCCGGAATCGGTGACGATCAGCCGTGCGGACAGCGGGTCGGTCTCCAGAGCCCGTACATGCCAACCGCGCTGTTCCAGGCCGGCGCGTACGACGGCCGCGATGCTCTCCATCCGGTCCGGGTTCTCCGTGGCGACGTCCAAGTCACGGCTGAGCCGATCCACCAGACCGTGCGCCTGTACCGCATAGCCGCCGGTGAGCGCGAGCGGATACGCGTCGCCCACGGCGAGTACGTCGGTGAGCAGCCGACGGTGCAACGCGGTGAGGTTCACGCAACGGCCTGCTCTCCGGGAGCGAGTTCGTCGAAGGCGCTCTCCCAGACATCGCGGAGGTCGCGGTTGACCAGTGTGCGCAGTACGGGCCACATGCCGATGAGCAGGTCCCGGTTGAGGTACCGCGCCAAGTCGTCGTGCAGACCTTCGGCCAGAACGATCCGGTAGCAGCTCATCCGCAGCCGAGGCCGGTCGAGATCGAACCGGGTCAGCCCGGACCACGCCAGGTGAAGGGGCAGGCCGAGGGCGCCGTGGGCCGGGCCCACGAGTTCCGACAGGTCGGCCGGCAGTCGCCGGGCGTACTTGGCACGGCGGAGCTCGGAGACGCTGGGCGTTGATGCCATGTGCCGATTATTCCGCGTGTTCCGGCTGCGGCGTTCACGCTGAAGGGGGAAGTCCTGTGCCGCGCGGCCGGGCCGCCTACAGTTCGGGGCGTGCTTCTAGGGATGATCTGCGCGCTCGGTTCGGCGGTCTGCTTCGGCACCGCGTCCGTCCTCCAGGCAGTCGCCGCGCGGGCCTCGGCGCCCGGCAGCGGGTCGGGGGTGGATCCGGTGCTGCTGCTGCGGGTGTTGCGGCAGTGGCGCTATCTGGCGGGGCTGGCGCTCGACGGCCTGGGCTTCCTGCTGGAGCTGGTCGCGCTGCGCTCGCTGCCCATCTACGCCGTGGGCGCCGCCCTCGCCGCGAGCCTCGCCGTGACGGCCGTGGTGGCTTCCCGGGTGCTGGGCGTACGGCTCAGCGGCCCGGAGTGGGGCGCGGTGTGCGTGGTGTGCGGGGGGCTGGCGCTGCTCGGGCTGGCCTCGGGTGCGGAGGGCACCCGTACGGGTTCCACGGCGCTGCGGGTGGGCACGCTCGCGGTGGCGGCCGGCGTGCTGGGGCTGGGCGCCGTGGCCGGGCGGCTGCCGGGGCGGGCGCGGGCGGCGGCGCTGGGCCTGGGCGCGGGCATCGGCTTCGGCGTGGTGGAGGTCGCCGTCCGGCTCGTCGACGACCTGTCCCCCGCCGCGGTGCTCACCAACCCGGCGGCGTACGCCCTGCTGGTGGGCGGCGGCGCGGCCTTCCTGCTGCTGACGTCGGCCCTCCAGCGCGGCTCGGTGACGGCGGCCACGGCGGGCATGGTGATCGGCGAGACCCTGGGCCCGGCACTGGCGGGCGTGGCCTGGCTGGGCGACCGGACCCGACCGGGGTTCGCGCCGCTGGCGGTGGCGGGGTTCGCGCTGGCGGTGGCGGGGGCGCTGACGCTGGCGCGGTTCGGCGAGGTCACCGAGGAGTGACCCGGGGGCCTCGACGGGGCGCGGCGACAGCCGACGCGGAAGGCGGTCCGGGGGCCGGGGGCCGTGATCCGGAGTCCGGGGGCGGGGGCTGCGGTCCGAGGGCCGGGGGCCGGAGTCCGGGGCCAGGGGGCAGGGGTCTGCGGTCTGCGGTCTGCGGGCCGGGGTCTGCGGCCCGGGGGCCGGAATCCGTGATCCGGAGTCCGCGGTCTGCGGTCCGGGGGCCGTGATCCGGGGTCCGTGATCCGTGATCCGGGGTCCGGGGGCGGGGGCTGCGGTCCGAGGGCCGGGGGCCGTGATCCGGGGTCTGCGATCCGGGGCCGGGGGCCAGGGTCCGGGGCGGAGCCCCGCGCGGCGGGTCCGCGCCCCGACGGGCAGCCGTGGCCACGGACTCCGCACCGGCCTGGGCCAGCGCTCCGCCGGAAGCGCGGTCATCCCGCTGCGGGCCGTCGGTGGCCGGTGGCGCGCTACCGGACCGACTCCCCCAGCCGTCCCGCCATCGCGTGGACCTCCGCGATCGCCCGGCGGTGGAGCCCGCCGCCGAACGTCACCCGGGTCGCCCCCAGCCGCCCCAGCTCACGCGCGGACGGTCCGTCGGGGAGGGCGAGCGCGTTGACGGGGACCCCGGCGCCCGCGGCGATCCGCGTCAGCAGGGCCGGTGGCGCCAGGATCGGGAAGACGCAGTCCGCACCGGCGGCCGCGTACAGCCGGGCCCGCTCCACCGCTGCCGCCACGTCCGGCTCGCGGCCCTTCAGAAAGACGTCGACGCGCGCGTTCAGGACGAGCGCGTCGCCCGCCGCGGCCCGTATCCCCGCCAGCCAAGCCGCCTGTTCGTGCGGGTCCTTGAGGCGGCCGGTGACGCGGTCCGTGTCCTCCAGGTTGCAGCCGACCGCGCCGGTCTCCAGGAGGCGGTCGACGAGTTCGCGGGGTGCGAGGCCGTAGCCGTCCTCCAGGTCGGCGGACACGGGGACGTCGACGGCCCGTGCGATCCGGGCGACCGCCGCGAACATCTCCTCCGGCGGGGCCTCGCCGTCCGCCCACCCCAGCGACGCCGAGACCCCCGCGCTCGGCGTGGCCAGGGCCGGGAAGCCCGCGTCGGCGAAGGCGCGGGCGCTGGCCGCGTCCCAGGGCCCGGGGAGGACGAGGGGCCGTTCCGGGCCCGCCGCGTGGTGGAGGGCCCGGAACGACGCGGCCGTCATCAGCGGACCTCGTACGCGCCCGGTGCCAGTCGGGTGCTGACCGCGATCCGGTTCCAGGAGTTGATGGTGACGATCAGGGAGATCAGGCGGGCCAGCTCCTCGTCGCCGAAGTGGCGGGCGGCCTCGTCGTAGACCTCGTCCGGCACACCGCCCGTGATGAGGGTGACGGCCTCGGTGAGGGCGAGGGCGGCCCGCTCCTTGCCGGTGTAGAAGTCGCCGGCCTCCCGCCAGGCGTTGAGGAGGTAGATGCGCTCCTCGGTCTCGCCCGCCTTCCGTGCGTCCTTCGTGTGCATGTCGAGGCAGAACGCGCAGTGGTTGAGCTGCGAGGAGCGGATCTGGACGAGCTCGACGAGGGACGGGTCGAGGTCCTTCGTGGCCGCCTTGTGCAGCGCGTACATCGCCTTGTTGACCTCGGGGGCCAGCTGGTGGAGGAACATCCGGGGGCCGTGGCTGTGCGTCGTGTCGTTCGTCGTGTCGTTCGTCATGGGTACAACACTAGGGCCGCTTTAGCCCACAGGTATGGTCCATTTCCATGGAGAAAACGTGGGCCATTCCGAAGGACGGCGAGGGCGGCGAGGACGGCAAGGGCAGCGCTTCGGGTGCCGATCTGCATCTGGACCTGTCCGGGCCCGGCGGCGTCCGCGCGTCCCTCATCCGCGCCCTGCGCGACGCCGTCCGTACGGGCAGGCTCGCCCCCGGTACCCGGCTGCCTCCCTCCCGTTCCCTGGCCGTCGATCTCGGGCTGGCCCGGAACACCGTCGCCGACGCGTACGGCGAGCTCGTCGCCGAGGGCTGGCTCACCGCCCGGCAGGGCTCGGGCACCCGGGTGGCCCGGAGGGCGGCGCCCCGGGCGCCCGAGCGCCGTACCGCGCTGCCCCGTACCGCCCCCCGTCCCACGTACGACCTGCGCGGCGGCACCGCCGACGTCTCCGCCTTCCCCCGCGCCGCCTGGCTGACTGCGGCGCGCCGGGCGCTGGCCGCGGCCCCGCACGAGGCGTTCGGCCACGTCGACGAGCGCGGCCGCGTCGAGCTGCGGACCGCTCTCGCGGACTATCTGTCCCGGGCCCGCGGCGTGCACGCGGACCCGGAGCGCATCGTGGTGTGCGCGGGCTTCACCCAGGGGCTGGCCCTGCTGAGCCGGGTGCTGCGGGAGCGCGGGACGCGCGAGCTGGCCGTCGAGGAGTACGGGCTCTGGTTCCACCGCGACGCCCTCGCCCGGTACGGGCTGCGCACCTCCGCGCTGACCATCGATCAATTCGGGGCGCGTGTCGAGGAGTTGGAGGGCAGCAGGAACACGCGGGCGGTCCTGCTCACCCCCGCGCACCAGTTCCCGACGGGCGTCCCCCTGCACGCCGACCGGCGTACGGCGGTCGTCGACTGGGCGGTGCGCAACGGCGCGCTGATCCTGGAGGACGACTACGACGGCGAATTCCGCTACGACCGCCAGCCCGTCGGCTGTCTCCAGGGCCTCAACCCCGAACGCGTCGTCTACTGCGGCACGGCGAGCAAATCCCTCGCGCCCGGACTGCGGCTCTCCTGGATGGTGCTGCCGGAGCATCTGGTGGGCGACGTGGTGAAGCTGAAGCAGGCGGGCGAGTGGAGTTCGGGGGCGCTCGACCAGCTCACGCTGGCGGAGCTGATCACCAGCGGGGCGTACGACCGGCACGTACGGGCGATGCGGCTGCGGTACCGGCGGCGCCGGGACCAGCTGGTGTCGGCGCTGGCGGAGCACGCCCCGCACATCCGGGTGACCGGTATCGCGGCGGGCCTGCACGCCGTGCTCTCCCTGCCGCCCGGCACGGAACGCTCCACGGTGCAGTCCGCCGCGTGGGAGGGGCTGGCCCTGGAGGGCCTGTCCCGCTTCCGCCAAGGGACTTCGACAGGGGCGGAGGGCCTGGTGGTGGGGTACGGGACGCCGCCCGACCACGCGTTCGCGGGGGCGCTGGAGGCGCTGCTGCGGGTGCTGCCGACGGCGGGGTGACCGTACCGGAGCCGGTACGGTCACCCCCTTCTCCCTACCGCCTCAGGGCAGCCACTTCTTCCAGACGTCCGGGTGCGCCTGGACCCACTTCTTCGCCGCCTCGTCGGCGGAGAGCTTGTCCTCCGCCATCAGCTGGGAGACCTCGTTCTGGTCGTCCTTGGTCCAGCGGAAGTTGTGGAGGAAGCGGGCCGCCTTGCCGCCCTTGCGCGTGAACTCCGCGTTGAAGAACTTCTTCAACGGCGTCGTCGGATAGGCGCAGTCCACTGTGGCCGGGTCCGCCGCCCCCTTCTCCGCGCACGCGGACGTGTACCCGGGCAGCTTCACCTCCACCATCGGCACCTCGTTGAAGAGCCACTGCGGCTCGTACCAGTAGGTGAGGAACGGCTTCCGGTCCTTGGCGAACTGCTTGATCTGGGTGATCTGCGCCGCCTCGGAACCGGCGAACACCACCTGGTAGTCCAGGCCGAGGTTCTTCACCAGCGCCTTGTCGTTGGTGACGTACGACGGGGAGCCGTCGAGCAGCTGGCCCTTGCCGCCGCTCTCGGACGTGCGCAGCTGGGAGGCGTACTTGTTGAGGTTCTTCCAGTCCAGGACGTCCGGGTGGGCGTCGGCGAAGTACTTGGGCACGAACCAGCCGATGTGTCCGGTGACCCCGAGGTCGCCGCCGGGCGCGATCGTCTTCTTGTCCTCGACGTACCGCTTCTCCTGCGCCGGGTGGCCCCAGTCCTCCAGGATCGCGTCGACGCGGCCCTGGCTGAGCGCGTCCCAGGCGGGCACCTCGTCGACCTGTACGGTGTCGACGCGGTAGCCCAGCTCGTGCTCCAACAGGTACGTCGCGACGGCCGCGTTGGCGCGCGCGCCCACCCACGACTGCACGGACAGGGTGACGGTCTTCGTGCCCTGCGCGGCGGCGTACGGGGACGACTGCCTGGTCATGTCGGCCGCGCCGCAGCCGGTGACGGCGAGCAGCCCGAGGGCGCTCGCAGCCACGATCCACTTGCTTCGCTTAAGCGCCATCACTCGCTCCCTTCGTGGGCTGGGTGACCCGGTCGAGCATCAGCCCCAGGCAGACGATCGCCGCACCGGCGACGAGCCCCGTGGCCAGGTCGCCCTGGGCGAGACCGAACACCACCTCGTAGCCGAGCGCGCCGCCGCCGACGAGGCCGCCGATGATGACGACGGACAGCACCAGCACCACGGCCTGGTTGACGGCCAGCAGCAACTCGGGCCGGGCCAGCGGGAACTGCACCTGGCGCAGCTGCTGCCCGCCGGTCGCGCCCAGCGACCGCGCGGACTCCAGGGCCCCCGGGTTGACCTGCCGCAGGCCCTGGCCCGCGATGCGGACGACGGCGGGCAGCGCGTAGACGATCGCGGCCGCCGCGGCCGGGGCCCGGCCGACGCCGAACAGGGCGACGACGGGGATCAGGTACACGAACTGGGGCATCGTCTGGCAGACGTCCAGGACCGGACGCAGCAGCCGCTCCACGCGCTCGCTGCGCGCGACGGGCACGGCGATCGCGAACCCGAGCACGAGCGTCACGGCCACCGCCGCCAGCACCTGGGAGAGGGTGTCCAGGGACATCTCCCAGCGCCCGAGCACGCCGATCGCGGCGAGCGCCAGGACCGCCGTCAGGGCGGTGCGCCAGGTGCCGATGAGCCACGCGAGGGCGGCGACGATCAGCAGGGCGCCCCACCAGGGGACGGCCTGGAGGCCGTCGCGCAGCGGGTCGAGGACCCAGCCGGTGTAGTGGGCGGACCAGTCGGCGGTGCCGCCGATGCCCGGCAGGCCGGTGTAGAGGTGGTCGACCATCCAGTCCTTGGCGGTGTTGACGGGCCCGGCGACGGCGACGGTCCAGCTGTCGGGCCAGGTCCGGGAGTCGGCCAGCCGTCCGGCCACGGCCGCCGCCGCGACGACCAGGGCGCCGGTGGCCCATACCGTCGCCGTGCGGGTGCGGCTCCACGAGGGGTTCCGGTCCGCGGGACGGCTGCCCACGGACCGGTCCATCACGATCGCCAGGAGGACGATCGGGATGCCCGCCGCCAGGGCGCTGCCCACGTCCACCGTGGAGAGCGCCTGGTAGACGCGGTCGCCCAGGCCGTCGGCGCCGATGACGGACGCGATGACGGCCATGGACAGGGCCATCATGATGGTCTGGTTGACGCCGAGGAGCAGTTCGCGGCGGGCCATGGGGAGGCGTGCCGTCAGCAGCCGCTGGCGGCCGGTCGCGCCGAGCGACTCGACGGCCTCCAGGACGCCCTTGTCGGTCGAGCGCAGCCCGAGCGCGGTGAGCCGGGCCATCGGCGGGGCCGCGTAGACGACCGTCGCGAGGACGGCGGGCGCCACCCCGATGCCGAAGACCAGGACGACGGGCATGAGGTACGCGAAGGCGGGCAGCGCCTGCATCGTGTCCAGTACGGGCCGCAGGGCGCGGAACGTACGGTCCGACACGCCCGCCACGAGCCCCAGCAGCGCGCCCACCGCGACGGACGCGGCGACGGCGACGACCATCAGCGCGAGCGTCCGCATCGTCGGCACCCACATGCCGAGGGCGCCGCACGCGGCGAACGACAGCAGGGCGGTCACGGCGGGCCGCGTGCCCGCGAGCCGCCAGGCGAGCAGGGTGGCCCCCGCGGTCACCCCGGCCCAGCCGAGGGCGAGCAGCACCGTGTAGACGGCGTGCACGGCGGCGATGATCGCGCCGCTGATGTGGCCGAAGAAGTAGAGGAAGAGCCAGTGGCTGTCGCGGTTGTCGATGATCCAGTCGTTGGCCCTGCCGAGCGGCCCGCTCAGGTCGACGGTCAGCGCGTGCGGCCAACTGCCGCTGCCCCACATGGCCGCCGCCACGGGCACCAGGACGGCGGCCGCGACGGCGAGCACGAGGAGTTTGCGGGCGGCGGGGTTCCGGGTGAGAGCGCGCGGGCGCTCGTCCTGGCGGACGGGAGCGGTGTCGCCGCCCGCGGGCGCGGCGGGCGGTGCGGACACGGCGGTGTCGGGGGCCGTGTCGGCGGGGGTGGTCGTGACGCTCATGCGGGGCTCCCGTCCGGGCGGGTGGCGGTGGCGGGGCGCACGGCCGCGCGATACGCGTACTCCGTCATGCCGCCGCCCGCCCGTCGCCGTCCAGCCCGGCCACCACGCCGAGCAGGCTGCGGTGGTCCACGATGCCCAGACAGCGGCCGTCGTCCACGACGCGGGCCGCGGAGCCCGTACGGGCGACGGTCCCGATCGCGTCGGCGACCGTCGTCGCCGGGGTGAGGGCGGGGCCCGCGGCCTCCTCGCCCGGGAGGGCGGGCCGCATCGCGCGGCGGACCGTGAGGACCTGCTCGCGCGGCACGTCGCGGACGAAGTCGCGGACGTAGTCGTCGGCCGGGGAGCCCACGATCTCCTCCGGCGTACCGCACTGGACGACACGGCCCGCGCGCATCAGCGCGATGCGGTCGCCGACGCGCAGCGCCTCGGACAGGTCGTGGGTGATGAAGACCATCGTGCGGCCCTCGTCGCGGTGCAGGCGGACGACCTCCTCCTGCATGTCACGGCGGATCAGCGGGTCGAGGGCGCTGAACGGCTCGTCGAAGAGCAGGACTTCGGGGTCGGCGGCGAGCGCGCGGGCGAGGCCGACGCGCTGCTGCTGGCCGCCGGAGAGCTGGGTGGGACGGCGCCCCTCCAGACCGGCGAGGCCCACCTTCTCCACCATCTCGCCCGCCTTGGCCCGGCGTTCGGCCCGGCCGACGCCCTGGATCTCCAGGCCGTAGGCGACGTTGTCGAGGACGGTGCGGTGCGGGAGCAGCCCGAAGTGCTGGAAGACCATGGCGGCCCGGTGGCGGCGCAGTTCACGGAGGGCACCGCCGTCCATGCCGCACACGTCCTCGCCGTCGATGGCGATGGTTCCGGACGTCGGCTCGATGAGCCGGGTCAGACAGCGGACGAGCGTGGACTTGCCGGAGCCGGACAGCCCCATGACGACGAAGACCTCGCCCTGCCGGACGTCGAAGGACACGTCGCGGACGGCGACGGTGCAGTTCGCCTCCCGGCGCAGGTCCTCGGCCGACAACTCGGCGAGCGAACTCCCGGGCACGCGGGTGGCCTTCGGCCCGAACACCTTCCACAGGTTCCGCACGGAGAACACGGGGGGTGCGCTGCGCGGCTCCGCCGCGGCCGGCAGGGGGGCACCCGACCCGCATCCGCCCGGCGCGGCACACTGAACACCACCTTGACCGACGGCGGGGTCCGCCCCGCCTGCCACGGGGCCACCCGCCACGACGGCGGCACCGTCCGCGCCCTGGGCGTTCACACGCGCCTCCGCCGCGGCCCGAGCACCGTCACGCGGCGCAGCCGCGACCTTCTCACCTGCCGGGACGGCGATGCCATCCGGACCGGCAGACCGGCCCACTCCAAACGACTCCGCCGCACCCGGCACGGGGCCACCCGCCGCGACAGCGGCGTCGGCCGCACCTGGGCGGTATCCGTCCAGCGCGGCACTCCGAGCACCGGCCGGATCCGTCCCACCCGGCACGGGGTCGCCGGCCGTGGCCGATCTGTGTTCGCCCGGCGCGGTGTCCTGAGCATCGCCCTGATCGGCGACCGGGCCCGTCGGGCGCGAGGCGCCATCGGCCGCGGCGGCTGCCGTGCCCGACGCGGCCTCGGCGCCCGCACGCGGCGCTACCGCGTCCCGCTCGGCAGCCCGATCCGTCGCACGCGACACGAAGTCACTCGCCGTGACGGCGGCACCGGCAGCGCCCGGCGCGTAAGCGTCCTGCGCGGCGCGCCGAGCATCCCGGCCGACAGGCCGGTCCGCCGCACGCGGCGCCGCAGCGCTCGACGCGACCTGGGCGCCCGCACTCGGCTCCGTCGCACCACGGTCCGTCGCACGCGAAGCGCCATCAGCCGTACCGGACGCGGCCCGAGCGTCGGCAGGCGGCGCAGCCGCAACCCGCTCACCCGCCGGAACGGCGACGGCATCCCGGCCGGCAGGCCCGTCCGTCGCACGCGGCACGGCCGCGGTACCCGCACGCGACTCCGTCGCGTCCCGCTCACCCGCCGCGGCAGCGGCCGCCGCGCCGGCGGTTATGTCGTCGCCCATCAGGCGTCACCCCCATCCGGCGCGCCTGCCGCAAGCAACAGCTCGGCGCACCTCTCGCCCACCATCAGGACGCCGATCATCGGGTTGACGGCGGGCATCGTCGGGAAGACGGAGGCGTCGGCGATGCGGATGCCGTCGAGGCCTCGGATGCGCAACTGCGGGTCGACCACGGCGAGTTCGTCGGTCGCGGCGCCCATGCGGCAGGTGCCCGCCGGGTGGTAGACGGTGTGCGCGACCTTGCGCGCGTACTCGCTGATGTCCTCGTCCGAGGTGATCTCCGGGCCGGGGCAGACCTCGCGCTTGAGCCAGCCGGCGAGCGGTTCCCGCTTGGCTATCTCGCGGGCGATGCGGATGCCGTCGACGAGGGTGCGGCCGTCGTAGTCGTCCTCGTCCGTGAAGTAGCGGAAGTCGAGGGCGGGTTTGACGGACGGGTCGGCGCTGGTGAGGTGGAGGCGGCCGCGGCTGCGCGGCTTGGGGATGTTGGGGGTCATCGACACGCCGTGCGCGGGCTTCTCGTAGCCGAGGCGTTCGGGGTTGTCGGTGAACGGGATCTGGTAGAAGTGGAACATCAGGTCCGGGCCCGCGGACTCCGGGTCGCGGCGGACGAAGAGGCCCGCGTCGGAGTCCATCGCCGAGTTCTCGGGGATCGGCCCGTTCGTCTCCCACACGATGACCGACTCGGGGTGGTCGAGAAGGTTCTCGCCGACGCCCGGCAGGTCGTGGACGACGGGGATGCCCAGCGCGTCCAGGTCTGTCTTGGGGCCGATGCCGGAGTGCAGCAGCAGTCGCGGGGTGTCGACGGCCCCCGCGCACAGCAGGACCTCGCGGCCCGCCTCGACGAGGAGTTCCTCGCCGTCCTCGGTGCGGACGCGCACCCCGGTGGCGCGGGTGCCGTCGAGCTCCAGCCGGTACGCCCAGGTCTCCAGCAGGATACGGAGGTTGGGGCGGTCGCCGGCCTCGATGTGCGGGTGCAGGTAGGCGACGGAGGCGGAGGAGCGCTTGTTGTTCTCGGGGTGGTAGGCGAGGTCGAAGAAGCCGACGCCTTCGTGGAACGGCCGCTTGTTGAAGCCCTCGACGCGCGGCACGTCGATGGCGGTCCGGGCGGCCTCCACGAAGTCGCGGGCGATGGCGTTGCGGTCCTTCTCGTCCACGGCGACGATGTTGTTGCGCAGCCGGGTGAAGTACGGCTCCATGGCGCCGGCGTCCCAGCCCTCGGCGCCCGCGGCCACCCACTCGTCCCAGTCGCCGGGCAGCGGCTTGAAGGCGATCAGGGTGTTGTGGGAGGAGCAGCCGCCGAGGACCCGGGCCCGGCTGTGCCGGATGTGGGAGTTGCCGCGCGGCTGTTCGGTCGTCGGGTAGTCGTAGTCGAGGTCGCCGCCGAGCAGTCCGAGCCAGCGGCGCAGCGTGAGCACGTCGGGCCGGTCCATGTCGGTGGGGCCGCCCTCGATGACGACGACGGACGTCGTGGGGTCCTCGGCGAGGCGGGAGGCGATCACCGATCCTGCGGTGCCGCCGCCGACGACGACGTAGTCAGCGGTGATCTTCTGGACTGCGGGGGGCATGGGGGTACTCCTCGGGGCAGAAAGGTTCTTCGCGTCGGATCCTGCGGGCGGCCTCAGCCGGCGAACCAGCGCACCGGCTCGGGGGCGAGGTTCTGATAAATGTGCTTCGCCTCGCGGTACTCCGCCAGACCCGTGGGGCCGAGCTCGCGGCCCGTGCCGGACTTGCCGAAGCCGCCCCACTCCGCCTGCGGCAGGTAGGGGTGGTAGTCGTTGATCCATACGGTGCCGTGGCGGAGCCGCCCGGCGACGCGGCGGGCCCGCCCGGCGTCCTGGGTCCAGACGGCGCCCGCGAGGCCGTACTCGGTGTCGTTGGCGAGCGCGACGGCCTCGTCCTCGGTGCGGAAGGTCTCGACGGTCAGGATCGGCCCGAAGGTCTCCTCGCGGACGACCGTCATGTCGCGGTGGCAGTGGTCGAGGACGGTCGGCGCGTAGAAGTAGCCGGTGGCGGGGCGGACGTCGCCCGGCTCGGGCCGGGCACCGCCGCAGCGCAGCACGGCGCCCTCGGCGAGCGCGGAGGCGACGTACGCCTCGGTCTTGTCGAGCTGCTGCGCGGAGACGAGCGGGCCGCACTCGACGCCCTTCTCGGTGCCCCGGCCCAGCCTGATCCGCTCGGCGCGGCGGGCGAGTTCGGCGACGAACCGGTCGCGCACGGACTCCTCGACGATGAGCCGGGAGCCGGCGGAGCAGACCTGGCCGCTGTGGATGAAGGCGGCGTTGAGCGCCTGGTCGACGGCGGTGTCGAAGTCCTCGTCGGTGGCGCAGGCGTCGGCGAAGACGACGTTGGGGTTCTTGCCGCCGAGTTCGAGGGCGACCTTCTTCACGCTCGGGGCGGCCGCCCGGGCGACCTTGACGCCGCTGGCGAGTCCGCCGGTGAAGGAGACGAGGTCGACGTCGGGGTGCTCGGACAGCCGGGCGCCCACGGGGTCGCCCGCGCCGGTGACCAGGTTGGCGACGCCCGCGGGCAGCCCGGCCTCGGCGAGCAGCCGGACGAGGTGCACGGTCGACAGCGGGGTGACCTCGCTGGGCTTGACGACGAAGGTGTTGCCGGCGGCGAGCGCCGGGGCGATCTTCCAACTGGCCTGGAGCAGCGGGTAGTTCCAGGGGGTGATCAGCGCGCAGACGCCGACCGGTTCGTGCACGACGACGCTGTGGACCTCGTCGGAGCCCGCGTCCACGACGCGCCCGGCGCCCTCGGCCACCACCAGGTCGGCGAAGTAGCGGAAGGAGTTGGTGACGTCGTCGACGTCGATCCGGCCCTCCTCCAGGGTCTTGCCGGTGTCGCGGCTCTCGGTCAGCGCGATGGTCTCGCGGTCGCGCTGGAGGAGGTCGGCCACGCGGCGCAGCAGCGCGGCCCGTTCGGCGACGGGGGTGCGCGGCCAGGTGCCGGTGTCGAAGGCGCGGCGCGCGGCGGCCACCGCGGCGTCGGTGTCGTCGGCGCCGCCCTCCGCGACCATGGCGAGCGTCGTGGCGTCGGCGGGGTCGAGGACCTCCCGCTGCGCGCCGGACGCGGCGGCACGCCACACCCCGTCCACGTGGATGGTCTCGACTGACGACATGTCTTTCTGCCTTCCGGTCTCCGGGCGAATACGGCTGCCGGTCGGAGACCTCTCCGGCCGGCAACGGGACGCGCCTAACCAGAAAGCGACAACATATGTCACTTCTTTACCTAAGAGTGACCCGAGTCACTCATTTCTCGCTACTGGCGGGTAAGGCGGCGGGTTAGCGTCGGCCGGTGAAGAACACGCACGTAATACGGGGGACCATGACGGCTGTCGCATGCGCGGCCGCACTGGTCGGCATATCCGCCTGCGGCAACGACGGCGGCGGCGACAAGCCTCAGCACGACGCGACACCCGCCCCGGCGGCCTCCTCGGCCAAGCCCGCGAAGGGCGGGCTCGACGGCCTGTCCGCCCAGGAGATATCCAGGAAGGCGCAGTCGGCGCTCGGCGCGGCCAAGTCGCTGCACCTGAAGCAGGACAACAACGAGACCGACAAAAGCATACAGATGGACCTTTTCTCGGACACCAAGGGCAACTGCGACGCCAAGGTCAGCAACAAGGACGAGGGCACCAACACCATCGTCAAGCGCGACAACAAGGTCTGGATGAAGCCCGACTCCACCATGATGGAGAAGAAGTACGGCGCGTCGAAGGCACCGGCCGCCCAGGGCGTGCTCAAGGACCGCTACATCACCGGCAGCGACAACGACCCGATGCTGGCCAAGCCGTCCAAGGTCTGTCAGCTGCTCCCCACGATGGAGACCAAGATCCTCGCGGACGACACGTCCAAGGACAAGCTGACCAAGGACGCGCCGACCACGGTCGAGGGGGTGCCGGTCGTCACGCTGAAGGGGACGACCGCCCAGGGCAGCCAGATGACGATGTACGTCGCCTCCGAAGGCACGCCGTACCCGATGAAGATCGTGGACGTCAAGGACGGCAGGACCACCACGTCGCTGCTCTCGGACTACGACAAGCCGGTCCCGGCCACGACGCCCTCGGCGGCCGAGTCCATCGACGCAGTGGAGTTCCGCGCGCAGGTCAAGGCCGCCGAGCACGCCTGATCCTCCGTCACCCCCCGCCCGCGCAGTAGCCGGTCGGGCAGAACGAGTTCAGCAGCACGCTGAACACCTTCTCGTGCGCCGACCAGTTGTCGTCGGGCCCGGCCACCAGCAGCGCGTACTGCTGGTGGTCGGCCGCGGCCAGGTCGTGCAGGATCACGTGCCGGGTGCCGTTGTCGCGCGTGTAGGTGTACTCCAGCTCCGCCGAGCCGTCACCGAGCCGGACCATCTTGATCCTGCGGTAGCCCGGGTTGCTGGACATGTTGGCCTCGGTCGCCACGATCGCCTGTTCCGGCGTGGCCTCGGGGCCGTGCAGCGGGTACACCTGGACGAAGCTCTCCCCGCCGGCCGCCTTGAAGTAGACGCTGGTGCCGTCCGAGCTGCGCTGCCACCCCTGCGGCACGTCGAGCGTGATGCCCTCGGGGTCCCGTGTGTGCACATACCCGGCGGGCGCACCGCCCGAGCCGCCGCCCCCGGAGGTGTCGGTCGGAGGTGCGGTTGGCTCGGCCGGCGGCGTGGTCGGCACATAGGACGGCTCGTCCGAGGAGCCGCCGACGCCGCCGACGCCGCTGCCGCCGCTGCCGCCGCTGCCGCCGCTGCCGCCGCCCGTGACGGTCGCCCCTCCGTACGTCGGGCTGGGCACCTCAGGGGCAGTCACGGAGGGCAGCCCGCCGCCCCCGGAAGTGCCGCCGCTGTCGTCCTGGGTGCCCTTCCAGATCCCGAAGCCGAGACCGCCCGCGAGCACCACGCCCGCCAGCACCCCGGCCAGGATCGCCGCGTGCGACGGCCCCGCCGGGACGTCGTCCGCGGGCACCGGCGGGCCCAACGGGTAGTCCGGCCGGGTCGGTTCGTACTCGACCGGCTCACCCGGATAGCGTCCTCCCCCGGGCGGCGGGTCGTCGTCCACCCACTGCTGCAGATCCGCGTCCCAGCGGCTCATGTGCCCGCCCCCTCACGCCAGCAGCTGGCTGATCGCGTGGACGAGCTCCAGCGCCGACGCCAGACCCGCGACGAGCGGGGCCCCGCCGCTCAGCAGGGACCGCAGCCGCTCCAGCCTGCCCCGGTCCGCCCGGCCGGTCCGTTCGGCCTCCTCCTCCAGCTCCGCCAGCTCGCTGTCGACCACGTCGAGCCCGTCGCCCTCCGACCGTACGAGCAACGGCAGTTGGCCGCGCAGCGCGCGCACCGCCGTGAGCAGCGCCGCCGGTACGGGCAGCGGCTCGCGCGCGGCGTCGACGGCTTCGGCCCCGTCGCCCGCGGCGACCGCGCCGCCCTGCAACTCCCCCACCGCGACGCCGCCTTCACCGGGCACCCGCTGCGGCACGGGGGCTAAGCCGTCCCCTCTGGCCGGGGGCCGGGCGACGCGCTCCGAACGGTCCTCCGCGCGGGCCCTGCGGCCGGCCGCGACCGCGCCACCGGTCATCCGGCCGATGGCGACGCCACCGCCCTGCCGCTGCGCCTGGCCGTGCTCCCGGCCGGCGTCCTGTTCCCTCTGGTCCGTCATGATCCCCCGCTCTTCGTGGTGCTCTTGGCCTGCGCCCCGGCGCCCGCGGCGACCGCGCCGCCGCTCATCGAGCCGATGAAGACGCCGCCCTCGCTGATCTGCACGATCTGCTTCTCGAACTGATCGGTCTCGAAGCCCTGTGAACGCAGGGCCTCCCGCACGCCGCTCGCGATCCGGTCCTGGACCGTCTTCACATAGCGGCTGATGTCCATCTCCTGGAACAGTGACACCGACTGTGTGCCGCCCAGTTCCCGCACCGAGGTCGCCGGGCCGTCCGGCAGCGCGCGCTGCGGTTCGGCCAGCCAGGTGCGGAAACCGGAGACGCCCGCGCGGACCGTGGAGACAGCGGCCGCGAATCCGGCGGCGGGCCCGCTCAGCAGCGCCCGTACGCCGTCGCGCAGCAGGTCGTCCTCGTCGCGCGCCGCGATCACGTCGACCGCCCGGAACTCCGGCCTGATGGGCGTCAGGACGTGCGGCACCACCTCCAGCACCAGCATCCCGCCCTGGGTGTGCACCCTGACCAGGATCGTCACCACGACCTGCTCGTCCCAGGCGCCGATGCGCACCCGCAGGAAGTAGCGGCGGGCCTCGCCGCCCTCGTCGACCGACTCGGCGACGTGCCGCGACACGGTGGCGTCCGCGAGGTCGAGCCGGGGCCGCGGCGGGCCGACCGGCAGATAGACGAACTCCTCGATCTCCAGGTCCTTCAGCCGGTCCCGGCTGGTCTCGGCGGCGCTCTGCCGCAGCGCCTCCAGACGGGGCCGGACCAGGTCCACGACCGTACGGCCGGTGAAGGGCGCCGCCCCGTCGGCCGGTGCGCCGATGTCCTCGCGCCGCTTGAGCTCCAGGGCGAACGACCAGGGCTCGTAGGGCTTCCCCATGCCGATGAAGGGACGGCCCGCGTCGTAGATGGTCAGCCCCGCGTACTGCTCGCGGTCGACGGCCCGCGCGATCCGCTGGTGGTACGAGGTCGTCGGCACGGCCCTGGGCGCCACGAGGAACCCCTCGCGGCTCAGCTCGGTGCGCATCACGTCCGCCACCCGCGTGCGGTGCGCCCACACGGGGAGGACCAGCAGCAGCGGGAGGACGACGCCGACCCAGTTGCCCGAGCCCGTGACGAGCGAGTAGAGCGCGTACAGCCAGTAGGCGACCGCCAGCACCGCCGGGACGACGGGGACCAGCGAGCGCACGTTCCCCTTCATCGCCTCGCGCATGGTGCGCTTGTCGACCACGTACACGGACGAACCGCGCCCCACGGAAGCCGCGGCGGACCACTGGAAGAAGCTCACCAGCGCGTACAGCCCGGCCCAGATCGGGACGCCCTCGTCGGTGGCGCCCACCTCGATGCCGATGAAAGTGCCCCAGAGGGCGAGGAGTAACAGCGCCGTCCGCGCGTCCTGTCTGCGGGCGCGCAACGCGTGCGCGAGCACCGGCACGACATCGACCCCGAGCGACGGCGCTATCGGCCGCTCCTCGTGCTCCACCAGTTCCTCGATCACGCGCCGGCGGAACTCGATGTCCAGATATGTCCCCGCACAGAGCAGCCTCGTGGCATCGGTGCGGGAATCCTGTCGAACAGGTGTTGTCACACGTCCCCCGATCGTCGAACTCACCCTCGAATTAACGGGAGTTGACAGATTTTCGGAGAACTCAGAATAAGCCGAACGGCCCGCCATCGACCCCGGTCGGGGGTGAATGGCGGGCCGGAAATCGACGCGTACGGGCGTACGTCGGTAAGCCTGTACGAATCCGATCGGTCAGCCTCTGTCAGGCTCGATCGGCATGCTCGATCGGGCTCGATCAGATGAGGCCGAGGGCGCGCACCGCGTCGCGCTCCTCGATGAGCTCCTGCACGGAGGCGTCGATGCGGGTGCGGGAGAACTCGTTGATGTCCAGACCCTGGACGATCTCGTACTTGCCGTCCTTCGTGGTGACCGGGAAGGAGGAGATGATGCCCTCGGGCACGCCGTAGGAGCCGTCCGACGGGATGCCCATCGAGGTCCAGTCGCTGGCGGCGGTGCCGTTGACCCAGGTGTGGACGTGGTCGATGGCGGCGTTGGCGGCGGAGGCGGCGGAGGACGCGCCGCGGGCCTCGATGATCGCCGCGCCGCGCTTGGCGACGGTCGGGATGAAGGTGTCGGCCAGCCACTGCTCGTCGTTGACGGTCTCGGCGGCGTTCTTGCCCGCGACCTCGGCGTGGAAGATGTCGGGGTACTGGGTGGCGGAGTGGTTGCCCCAGATCGTCAGCCTGCGGAT
>NZ_JBSFWT010000080.1:0-34174 GCF_053594975.1 Streptomyces sp. NPDC002537 | reverse complement strand
GCACACTGCGGGCCCGCAGGTTCAAGGCCACGGTCCGCACATCCAGCCCGTCCGGCGTTTGAGGACGCGGCCGCAGGCCGCTCCCGCCGCAGGCGGACCGCAGCCGGGGGCCCGGGGCACGCGCCCCGGAAATGGGAAAGGGGCGGGTCAGGGGAGAGAACCCCTGGCCCGCCCCTTTCGGCGTGCCTACGGCAACTGCGCTGCCGAACGCGCCTCGCGACGGTTGTCACGGAACGTGTTCACGCGACGAGCGGTCGCGAAGAGCGGGATGACCGCGCCCAGGACGACCTGGAGGGCGCACCCGGTCTGGAGGAGCAGCTCGCCGCCCGGCGCGTCGAAGGCCCATGCCGCCAGCAGCCCCATGCTCAGCACGATCCAGCTGAGCATCGCCACCGCCAGCCGGCCCCGCGGCTTCGGGTACTCGACGCGGCTCACCATCAGCCAGGCCACGCCCACGATCGCCAGCAGCGTCGGGACGAAGGGCAGCTCCAGCAGCACGATCGACACGACGGTCAGCGCCCCGAAGGGGCTCGGCATCCCCTGGAAGATGCCGTCGCGCAGCTGGACGCACGAGAAGCGCGCCAGACGCAGCACGACGGCGAGGAGCACCACGATCGCCGCGACGGCCGACACCCGCTGGTGCGCGTCCTGGGCGACGACGCCCCAGACGACCACGAAGTACGCGGGCGCCAGGCCGAAGCTGATCAGGTCGGACAGGTTGTCCAGCTCCGCACCCATCGCGGAGCTGCGCAGCTTCCGCGCCACGAGGCCGTCGAACAGGTCGAAGACCGAGGCGAGCAGCATCAGTATCACGGCCGTCGCCGCGCTGTGCCGGGCCATGCCGCCGTCCTCGTTGCCGAGGAGGTGGGGCATGAGGACGCCGGTGGTGGTGAAGTACACCGCCATGAAGCCACAGATCGCATTGCCGAGCGTGAGGGTGTCCGCTATCGACAGCCGCGTGGACAGCGGCATGTCGACCTCGTCCTCCGGCTCCGCTTCCGGCACCCAGGCGGCCTGTGTGTCCGGATCAATCACGGTCAAGGCGCGTCACCCCTGCCGTGGTGGGCTGGCCGACCTCGACGGCGACCTCGATCCCCGCGGGGAGATAGACGTCGACGCGAGAGCCGAAACGGATCAGGCCGATCCGCTCACCCTGCTCCACCTTCGTGTCCTGCGGTACATAAGGAACGATACGCCGGGCGACGGCGCCGGCGATCTGGACCATCTCGATGTCACCGAGCTCGGTGTCGAAGTGCCAGACGACGCGCTCGTTGTTCTCGCTCTCCTTGTTGAAAGCGGGAACGAATCCACCGGGGATGTGCTCGACCGACGTCACCGTGCCGGCCAGCGGCGCCCGGTTGACGTGGACGTTCAGCGGGCTCATGAAGATCGCGACACGGGTGCGCCCGTCCTTCCACGGCATGATGCTCTGCACCACGCCGTCGGCCGGGGAGATGACCCGGCCCTGGGCGATCTCGCGATCGGGGTCGCGGAAGAACCACAGCATGCCCGCCGCGAGCGCGGTGGTGGGCACGGCCAGCGCCGCCCAGCGACCGGAGCGCCGGGCACGGGTGAGGCTGACCGCGGCCGTGGCGACGGTCGGGAGGAGCCACGGCGATGCTCCGCGCGCGAGGCGTACACCGACAAGGCTGTCGCGTGGTGCAGAGGAAGAGCTGTGGGGCATGGGTGACCTTCGTAGCGGAGGGTGCCGCGTAACGATTGGGGGACGGCGGCTTTCCGGGGATGCTATCGGGTGCGGGCGGCAACTGGCTAAGCGCCAGGGCCAGTCGATGGCCGAACTCCGATGACTCGGTGTGATCTTCTTCTCGGTGAAACCACTCCTAATCGGGACAACTACCCCTGGAGTCGGTACTCCTCGAGTAGCCGACGACCGATGATCATTTTCTGGATCTCTGCCGTGCCCTCTCCGATGAGCAGCATCGGCGCCTCGCGGTAGAGCCGCTCGATCTCGTACTCCTTGGAGAAGCCGTAGCCGCCGTGGATGCGGAACGCGTCCTCGACCACTTCCTTGCAGTATTCGGACGCCAGATACTTGGCCATTCCGGCCTCGAGGTCATTGCGCTGCCCCGAGTCCTTCTTGCGTGCCGCATTGACCATCATCGCATGCGCCGCTTCGACCTTTGTTGCCATTTCGGCCAGTTTGAATTGAATGGCCTGGTGCTGGGCGATGGGTTTTCCGAAGGTCTGCCGCTGCTGCGCGTAGGAGACGCCCAGTTCGAACGCACGCTGAGCGACGCCGCAGCCACGCGCGGCGACATTGACCCGGCCGACCTCGACGCCGTCCATCATTTGGTAAAAACCCCGGCCGGTGGTGCCGCCGAGCACGCGATTGCCGGGAACGCGCAGCCCATCCATGATCAATTCGGTGGTGTCGACGCCCTTGTAACCCATTTTCTCGATCTTCCCGGGGATGGTGAGCCCCGGCTTGACCTGGCCGAAACCGGGTTCCTTCTCGATCAGGAAGGTCGTCATCGACTTGTGCGGGGCGGTCCCCTCGGGGTGTCCCTCGTCCGTCCGGCAGAGCACCGCCACCAAGGTGGACGAGCCGCCGTTGGTCAGCCACATCTTCTGGCCGGTGAGGACATGGTCCTCGCCGTCCTTGACACCCTTGGACGTGATGGCCGACACATCGGAGCCGAGCCCCGGCTCGGACATCGAGAAGGCGCCCCGGACCTCGCCGGTCGCCATCCTCGGCAGGAAATGGTCCTTCTGTTCCTGGGTGCCGTGCTGCTTCAGCATGTAGGCGACGATGAAGTGCGTGTTGACGATGCCCGACACGCTCATCCAGCCCCGGGCGATCTCCTCGACGCACAGCGCGTATGTGAGAAGGGACTCACCCAGCCCGCCGTACTCCTCCGGGATCATCAGGCCGAACAGCCCGAGTTCCTTGAGGCCCTCGACTATCTGCGTCGGGTACTCGTCGCGGTGCTCCAGTCCGGTCGCGACCGGGATGATCTCTTTGTCGACGAATTCCCGGACGGTGGCGAGGATTTCCCGCTGGATGTCCGTCAGGCCGTCGGTCTGCGCGAGGCGTCCCATCTCACTTCTCCCGGATGATCGGCTCGGGGCGGCCGGGCTGCTCGCCGCCGCGCTTCTCGATGTATTCGGCGGTGGGCACCATCACCTTGCGCCGGAACACGCACACGACGGTGCCGTCCTGCTTGTAACCCCGGGTCTCCACATGGACGATGCCGCGGTCGCTCTTGGACCTCGACGGCGTCTTGTCCAGCACGGTCGTCTCGCCGTAGATCGTGTCGCCGTGGAACGTCGGCGCGATGTGCTTCAGCGACTCGACCTCCAGATTGGCGATCGCCTTGCCCGAGACGTCCGGCACCGACATGCCCAGCAGCAGCGAGTAGACATAATTGCCGACCACGACGTTCCTGCCGAAATCGGCCGTCTTCTCCGCGTAATTGGTGTCCATGTGCAGCGGATGGTGGTTCATCGTGAGCAGACAGAAGAGGTGGTCGTCGTATTCGGTGACGGTCTTCCCGGGCCAGTGCTTGTACACGTCGCCGACGGTGAACTCTTCGTAGGTACGGCCGAACTGCATCGTGCTCAGGCCTCCGGGATCTCGAACTTGGACGTACGGGTCATACCCGCCGCGCGGCCCTTGCCCGAGATGACCAGCGCCATCTTCCGGCTGGCCTCGTCGATCATCTCGTCGCCGAGCATCGCCGAGCCCTTCTTGCCGCCCGCCTCGGAGGTGCAGTAGTCGTACGCGTCCAGGATCAGCTCGGCGTGGTCGTAGTCCTCCTGCGACGGCGAGAAGATCTCGTTGGCGAGCTCGACCTGGCCGGGGTGCAGCACCCACTTCCCGTCGAAGCCCAGCGCCGCCGCCCGGCCCGCCACCTCGCGGTAGCCGTCGGGGTTGCGGATCTGGAGGTACGGACCGTCGATGGCCTGGAGGTCGTTGGCGCGGGCCGCCATCAGGATGCGCATCAGGATGTAGTGGTAGGCGTCCGCCCCGTAGCCGGGCGGCTGGTGGCCGACGACCAGCGACTTCATGTTGATGGAGGCCATGAAGTCCGCCGGGCCGAAGATGATCGTCTCCACGCGCGGCGACGCGGCGGCGATCGCGTCCACGTTCACCAGGCCCTTGGCGTTCTCGATCTGCGCCTCGATGCCGATGCGCCCGACCTCGAAGCCCATCGTCTTCTCGATCTGGGTCAGCAGCAGGTCCAGGGCCACGATCTGCTCGGCGTCCTGCACCTTCGGCAGCATGATGCAGTCGAGGTTCGGGCCCGCGCCCTCCACGACCGTGATGACGTCACGGTACGTCCAGTGCGTCGTCCAGTCGTTGACCCGTACGACCCTGGTCTTGCCCGTCCAGTCGCCGTTGTTCAACGCGTCGACGACGGTGTGCCGGGCGCCCTCCTTGGCGAGCGGCGCGCACGCGTCCTCCAGGTCCAGGAAGACCTGGTCGGCCGGGAGCCCCTGGGCCTTCTCCAGGAAGCGCGGGTTGCTGCCGGGGACGGCGAGGCAGGAGCGGCGCGGCCGCAGACGGTTGGATCCAGAAGGGGCAGCCGCGGTGGGGGTCCCCCCGGACGAAGTCTGGGGGAGGCTTCCGGCCGGGGTGGTGGCGGGCGACGGGTGGGCGGTCATGCGGGGACCTCCAGAGGGTCGAGGTGGTTCGCTTTCCGGATCTCGTCGACGATACGGCCGATGATCTCCGTGATGCCGAAATCCTTGGGGGTGAAGACGGCCGCTACGCCGACGGCCCGCAGGGCGGCGGCGTCGGCGGACGGGATGATGCCACCGACGATCACCGGGACGTCGTCCGCCCCGGTGCTCCGCAGCCGGGCCAGCACGTCCGGCACCAGCTCGGCATGCGACCCGGAGAGGATCGACAGGCCGACGCAGTGCACGTCCTCCGCGACGGCCGCCGCCACGATCTGCTCCGGGGTCAGCCGGATGCCCTGGTAGACGACCTCGAAGCCGGCGTCGCGGGCCCGTACGGCTATCTGCTCGGCGCCGTTGGAGTGCCCGTCCAGACCGGGCTTGCCGACCAGCAGGCGCAGCTTGCCGCCGCCCAGCTCCTCGGCGGTGCGGGCGACCTTCGCACGGACCGCGGCGAGCGGGGTGCCCGCCTCGGCGGTGACCGCGACGGGAGCGCCGCCCACCCCCGTGGGGGCGCGGAACTCGCCGAACACGTCGCGCAGCGCCCACGACCACTCGCCGGTCGTGACGCCGGCCCGCACGCACTCCAGCGTGGCCGCCATCAGGTTGTCCGTGCCCGCGGCCGTCTTCTTCAGCACGGACAGGGACTCCTGGGCGCGGCCCTCGTCGCGGTTGTCGCGCCAGGAGTGCAGGGCCGCCACGACGCGCGCCTCGTTGGCCGGGTCGACCGTCATGATTGCGGTGTCGAGGTCGGCCGTGAGCGGGCTGGGCTCGGTGGACTCGAAGCAGTTGACGCCGACGATCTTCTCCTCGCCCGCCTCGATCCTGGCCCGGCGCTCGGCGTGCGAGGAGACCAACTGCGCCTTGAGATAGCCCGACTCGACGGCGGCCATCGCGCCGCCCATCGCCTGGATCCGGTCGATCTCGGTCAGGCACTCCTCGGTCAGCGCCGCCACCTTCGCCTCGACGACGTGCGACCCGGCGAAGATGTCCTCGTACTCCAGCAGGTCGCTCTCGTGCGCCAGGACCTGCTGGATGCGCAGCGACCACTGCTGGTCCCACGGGCGGGGCAGGCCCAGTGCCTCGTTCCAGGCGGGCAGTTGGACGGCGCGGGCGCGGGCGTCCTTGGAGAGGGTGACGGCCAGCATCTCCAGGACGATGCGCTGGACGTTGTTCTCCGGCTGCGCCTCGGTCAGCCCGAGGGAGTTGACCTGGACGCCGTAGCGGAAGCGGCGCTGCCTGGGGTCCTCGATGCCGTACCGCTCCCGGGTGATCTTCTCCCAGATGCGTCCGAAGGCGCGCATCTTGCACATCTCCTCGACGAAGCGGACGCCCGCGTTCACGAAGAAGGAGATCCGGGCGACGACATCGCCCTTGCGGTCCTCGGGGACCTGGCCGGACGCGAACACCGCGTCGAGCACGGCGATCGCGGTGGACATCGCGTACGAGATCTCCTGGACCGGAGTGGCCCCCGCCTCCTGCAGGTGGTAGCTGCAGATGTTGATCGGGTTCCACTTCGGGATGTTGTTGACCGTGTACGCGATCATGTCCGTGGTCAGCCGCAGGCTCGGCCCCGGCGGGAAGACGTGCGTCCCGCGCGACAGGTACTCCTTGACGATGTCGTTCTGCGTGGTCCCGGCCAGCGCGGTGACATCGGCGCCCTGTTCCTCCGCGACCACCTGGTACATCGCCAGCAGCCACATGGCGGTGGCGTTGATGGTCATGGAGGTGTTCATCCGGTCCAGCGGGATGTCCTGGAACAGCCGCCGCATGTCGCCGAGATGGGCGACGGGGACCCCGACCCGGCCGACCTCGCCGCGGGCGAGGACGTGGTCGGGGTCGTAACCGGTCTGCGTCGGCAGGTCGAAGGCGACCGACAGGCCGGTCTGGCCCTTGGCGAGATTGCGCCGGTAGAGCTCGTTGGACGCCTCCGCCGTGGAGTGCCCGGCGTACGTCCGCATCAGCCACGGACGATCCTTCTGACGGTCAGTCATGCCTGCTTCTCTCAGATGTCCTTGAAGCGGTTGATGGCGTCGATGTGCCGGGCGCGGAGTTCCTCGTCGCGCACGCCCAGGCCCTCCTCGGGGGCGAGGGCGAGGACGCCGACCTTGCCCTGGTGGAGGTTGCGGTGGACGTCGTAGGCGGCCTGGCCGGTCTCGGCGAGGGAGTAGGTCTTCGACAGCGTGGGGTGGATCTTCCCCTTGGCTATGAGGCGGTTGGCCTCCCACGCCTCGCGGTAGTTGGCGAAGTGCGAGCCCACGATGGACTTCAGCGACATCCACAGGTAGCGGTTGTCGTACTCGTGCCGGTAGCCGGAGGTGGAGGCGCAGGTGACGATGGTGCCGCCCTTGCGGGTGACGTAGACGGAGGCGCCGAAGGTCTCCCGGCCGGGGTGCTCGAAGACGATGTCGACGTCCTCGCCGCCGGTCAGTTCACGGATGCGCTTGCCCAGGCGCTTCCACTCGCGGGGGTCCTGGGTGTTCTCGTCCTTCCAGAACCGGTAGTCCTCCGCACTGCGGTTGATGATGGCCGTGGCGCCCATCCGGCGGCAGATCTCCGCCTTCTGCTCACTGGAGACCACACAGATGGGGGTGGCGCCGCCGGCGAGCGCGAACTGCGTTGCGTACGAGCCGAGTCCGCCGCTCGCGCCCCAGATCAGGACGTTGTCGCCCTGCTTCATCCCGGCGCCGTTGCGGGAGACCAGCTGCCGGTAGGCGGTGGAGTTCACCAGCCCCGGAGCGGCCGCCTCCTCCCATGTCAGGTGCTTCGCCTTGGGCATCAGCTGGTTGGACTTCACCAGCGCGATCTCGGCCAGGCCGCCGAAGTTGGTCTCGAAACCCCAGATCCGCTGCTCGGGGTCGAGCATGGTGTCGTTGTGGCCGTCGGCGCTCTCCAGCTCCACCGACAGGCAGTGCGCGACGACCTCGTCGCCCGGCCGCCAGGCGTTCACCCCGGGGCCGGTGCGCAGCACGACGCCCGCGAGGTCGGAGCCGATGACGTGGTAGGGCAGGTCGTGCCGCTTGCCGAGCGGGGAGAGCTTGCCGTAGCGCTCCAGGAAGGCGAAGGTCGGCACCGGCTCGAAGATCGAGGTCCAGACCGAGTTGTAGTTCACGGAGCTGGCCATCACGGCCACCAGGGCCTCGCCGGGCCCGAGTTCGGGCAGCGCGACCTCTTCGACGTGCAGCGATTTGCGGGGGTCCTTCTCCCGGCTGGTGAGACCGGCGAACATCTCCGCCTCGTCCTTGTGCACGGTGACCGCGCGGTAGGACTCGGGGAGGGGGAGGGCGGCGAAGTCCTCGGGGGAGCTGTCGGGCGCGAGTATCGCGTCCAGGATGTGGTTCATGCGGTGCCTCCGGCGAAGCGCGTCGTGGAACGGGCTTGAGGGAACGTCGGGGGTGGTGCGGAGGTGGTGCGGAGGGTGGTGCCGTCGGTTCGGCGGGTGATGCGGCAGCGCGGGTGACGCAGGGGGCCTGTGTGACGCAGGCGTCCGGACGCACAAGGTACTTGTGGGGACAGCCGGCGCGCGACGGTTGTGTCTGCGCGCCGGCCGCCCGGACACCCACAAGGTAGTGGCACCGGGTGCCAGGCGACAAGACACCGAGTGCCAACAATTTCTCTCAGATGTCATCCGCAGGGCACGTATGAGCGAACTCTGAGCATCCAAGGCGGCCACCCCTGGAGGGGCGGCCGCCTTGGATGTCCTGATCTGTCGTGATTTTTCCGTGAGTTGGTTCGCCCCGAGGTCGGGTCGTCAGTCCTTCTTCAGTCTTTCTTCAGGGCTTTCTCGATCGCCCGCATGACCTCGCCGAGCGGCGCGTCCGTACGGGCCACCGCCACCAGCACCTCGCCCTCGGTCCGGACCGAGGCGGGCCGTGGTTCCTGCCCGGAACGGCCCGCTCCGATGCCGCTGCCGAAGGTCTCCCGCACGATCGCGAACGCGTGGTCGAGCTGGGTCTCCACATCGCCCTCGCCGCCGCCGCGCAGCCAGCGCCGCAGCACGTGGTTGTGCGCCGTGACCACCGCCGACGCGGCGACCTCGGCGAGCAGCGGGTCGTCGTCGCCCACGTGGTGGGCGCGCTCGTCGAAGTGGCCGAGGAGATAGCGGGTGAACAGCCGCTCGTAGCGGGCCACCGAGGCGATCTCCCGCTCGCGGAGCGCGGGCACCTCCCGGGTCAGCCGGTAGCGCTCGACGGAGACCGCGGGGGAGGCCGCGTACATCCGCATGACCTCCTTGATCCCCCGGCAGACCGTGTCGAGCGGGTTCTCGTGCGGCGGGGCCGCGTCGAGCACCCCCGCGGCCCGGACGAGCGTGTCGTCGTGGTCGGGGAAGATCGCCTCTTCCTTGGAGCGGAAGTGACGGAAGAAGGTCCGGCGGGCCACACCGGCCGCGGCCGCGATCTCGTCGACGGTCGTCGCCTCGTAGCCCTTCGTCGCGAACAACTCCATCGCGGCCGCCGCGAGTTTGCGGCGCATGGTCAGCCGCTGGGCGGCGGCGCGGCGGCTGCCCGCGCTCTCGGTGCCGGCGCGCGGCTCTCGGGGTGGGGCGACGGCCGAGCGCGTGGTGCGGGCGGCCTTGTCGGGCTGGGGCATGTGGGGAACGTAACACGCGTCCGTATGGGTGTGCCGGGGCGGACCGCCGACCGGTTCGAGCAGCCCGCCCCATCCCGCGCCGTCCGGGAGCACCCACGGCTCAGCGCCGGGCGTACTCACGGAAGCCGCGTCCTGTCTTCCGTCCCAGGCAGCCCGCCGCCACCAGGTGTTCCAGCAGCGGCGCGGGCGCGAGTCCCGGATCGCGGAACTCCCGGTGCAGCACCTTCTCGATGGCCAGCGACACATCGAGCCCGACCACGTCCAGCAGCTCGAACGGACCCATCGGATAGCCGCCGCCCAGCTTCATCGCGGCGTCGATGTCGTCCAGCGTCGCGTAGTGCTCCTGCACCATCTTGATCGCGTTGTTGAGGTACGGGAACAGCAGCGCGTTGACGATGAACCCCGCCCGGTCGCCGCAGTCCACCGGGTGCTTGCGGACGCGGGCGCACACCGCGCGGACGGTGGCGTGCGCGTCGTCGCCGGTGAGGACCGTGCGCACCACCTCGACCAGCTTCATCGCCGGGGCCGGGTTGAAGAAGTGCATCCCGATGACGTCCTGGGGCCGCGACGTGGCACGGGCGCACGCGACCACCGGCAGCGACGAGGTGGTGGTGGCCAGCACCGTGCCCGGCTTGCAGACCTTGTCGAGCGTCGCGAACAGCTGCTGCTTGACCGTCAGGTCCTCCGCCACCGCCTCGACGGCCAGGTCCACCTCCGCGAAGGCGTCCAGCGAGCCCGCCGGGGTGATCGCGGAGAGGGCCTCCTCCCGCTCCGCCGGCGTCAGCCTGCCCTTCTCCACCGAGCGGGTCAGGGACTTCGCGATCCGGGCCTTCGCCGCCTCCGCCTTCTCCGCCGAGCGGGCCGCCAGGACCACCGCGTACCCCGCCTTGGCGAAGACCTCGGAGATGCCGCTCGCCATCGTGCCCGACCCGGCCACGCCCACGGCGCGCACCTCCCGCGCCGTGCCGCCGCCCGCGGCGGCCCCGCCCGGCGTCCGGGCGTCCGGCACCACGACCGCCGAGTCCGGCGCCTCGTACGTGTAGAACCCGCGCCCGGCCTTGCGGCCGGTCAGCCCCGCCTCGGCGAGCTGCCCGAGGACCGGCGCGGGCGCGTGCAGCCGGTCGTGGGAGGCGGCGTACATGGCCTCCAGGACCGTGCGGGCGGTGTCGACGCCGATCAGGTCCAGCAGGGCGAGCGGGCCCATCGGCAGCCCGCAGCCCAGCCGCATCGCCGCGTCGATGTCCTCGCGGGTGGCGTAGCGCGACTCGTACATCGCCGCGGCCTGGTTGAGGTAGCCGAACAGCAGCCCGTCGGCGACGAACCCCGGCCGGTCGCCGACCGCGACCGGCTCCTTGCCCAGCTCCCGGGCGAGCTCGGTCACGGCCGTCACCGCGGTGGGCGCGGTGAGCACCGAGGAGACGACCTCGACCAGTCTCATCGCCGGGGCCGGGTTGAAGAAGTGCAGCCCGAGGACGCGTTCGGGGTGCGCGGAGTCGGCCGCGAGCCGGGTCACGGACAGGGCGTTGGTGCCGGTCGCGAGGATCGCGTCGGGGCGGACCAGCGCGTCGAGGGCGGTGAACACCTCGTGCTTGAGGGCGTAGTCCTCCGGCACCACCTCGATCACCAGGTCGGCGGCCGCGGCGGCGGCGAGTTCACGGGCGGTGCGGAAGCGCGCGAGCACGGCCCGCCGCTCCTCCTCGGTGATCTTCTCGCGCCGCACCGCGCGGGCGGTCGCGGCCTCCAGCGCGCGGACGGCGTGCGCGGCCGCGGCCTCGGACACGTCGATGCCGATGACCTCGCGGCCCGCGCGGGCCAGCACTTCGGCGATGCCGGTGCCCATGGTGCCGAGGCCGACGACGGCCACGGTACGGACGGCCGCCGCGGGCGACTCGGAGCGGATGGGGGCAGGGGACGGCTCAGGGGTGGACGTACGGTCCATCGCGAGACTCCAGAAGGTGTTCCCCGTGCGCAGGGGATACGTCGGTTGAGTGCCGGTTGGGTGCGCGGACCATGGCGGGCCGCGACGTCCGTGGGATTTCCGGGTACGGGTAAGGAGCGCCCACGGAAGGGGAGTTGTACGAACGGCGGGCCCTGTCCCGGGGCCGTGCCGTGAGCGAGGAGCGCCGAACCGACGAACCGACTTGCGCGCGGCGGCTGCGTCACCAGGCCGCCCGAGCAGGGGTACTGCTCTTGCCGGGAGATTAACTCACGGGTAACCAAGAGCACCAGGGGAAGTGCGCGCGACTTACGATGTGGTTCCGGCCACTCGGGGAGGAGAGCGGGCAATGGAAGAGGAATTTCGGGCCCTGCTGAAGCGGGTGCGCGCCGAACTGGTCACCCCCGCCGAGTTCGCGGCCTTCGAGCGGCTGCTCGCGCTCGTCCGCTCCCACCGCGACGGGCGGCGCGACGAGCTCGCCGCGATCCTGACCGCCCCCGAACGGCCGCTGTGGGCCCGGGAGATCGCCGCCTTCGCGCTCGGCGCCGAGCACGACCGGAGGGCCTTCGAGACCCTCGTCCTGCTCCTCAACTACCGCGAGCCGGTACGGTGCGCCACCGCCGCGTTCGTCCTCGCCCGGCTCGGCGACCCCCGGACGGCCCGCGCGGCGGCCGCGCTCGCCACCAACCCGTTACGTACCGCCTACGCCCTGCACCCCGTGCGGCTGCTGACCGAGCTGCGGGCGCCGGAGTCCGTGCCCGCCCTGCTGGCCACCCTGGAGCGGCTGCTCGCCGCGCCGGACCACTGCTGGCCGGTCGCCCGCGCGTGCGTCGAGGGGCTGGGCGTCCTGGGCGACCGCCGGGCGGAGGACGTCCTGGTGGCGGCCCGCAACCACGACCGCCTCCGGGTGGCGGCCCGGCAGGCGCTGGCCCGCCTGGCATAGCCGCCCCCGGGGTCAGTCGGCGTGGCCCAGCTGGAGGTCCCGTTCCGTGCGGCCACCGCCCGCGACCTGGAGGACCGTCGCCACCGGCGGGTACCCGGCGGCGATGACCGTGTACTCACCCGCGGACAGGTCGACGAAGCGGAATGCGCCGTCCGGCCCCGTGGTCGCCGAGTCGACGACATTGCCCGCGGCGTCCAGCAGGGTGACGCGGGCGTCCTCGACGGGCCGCCCGCCGCCCGCCCGGACGACGCCCCGCAGCACCGCTCCGCCCGCGAGCTCGATGTCCTGGCGGGTCTCGCGGCAGGACTGGACGGTCACCGGCAGCGCCGCGGGCCGGAAGGCCGGGGCGCTGGAGGCGAGGGTGTACTCGCCGGCGACCAACTCCGAGATCACATAGCCGCCTTCGCGGCCGGTGCGGGTGGCGGAGACGACCTCCCCGTGCACATTGGTCAGGGTGACGAGCGCGTCGTGCACCGGGTTGCCGTCGGGGGTGAGCACGGTGCCCGCGAGGCGCCCGGCGCCGCCGAGGACGACGTCGAGGTCGACGGGCCGCTCGCCGACGGTGACGGTGACGGCCTGTGGCTGGTGGCCGCCCGCGGCGGCGATGAGGACGTACGAGCCGGTGCCGGGGGTGCTGAGCGCGTACCGCCCGTCCTCCCCGCTCGCGCCGCGCCCGATCTGCTGGCCGCGGATGTCGATGAGGGTGAGCGCGGCGCGCGGCACGGTGGTGCCGTCGGGGTGCTGGACGGTGCCCGTGACGGGGATGCCGGGGACGAAGTGCGCCGGACCGTCCTGGGGTTCGGCGCGCGCGGACGGGATGACGGGGGCTTCGGAGGCGTTGTGGGACACCAGGGGTTTCTCTTTCAGCAGGAAGGCGAGCAGAAAGCCGAGGACGAGCACCGGCACGAGGTAGAGGAAGATCCGCGGCATGGCGTCCGCGTAGGCCCGGACGTAGCCGTCGCGGATGGCCGGGGGCAGGGCGTGCACCAGCTGCGGGGTGATCGAGTCGACCGAGGGCAGCCCGGCGTCCCGCGGCAGTTCGGCGTGCAGCCGCTCCGCGAGGCGGCGGGCGAAGAGGGTGCCGAAGACGGCCGCGCCGACCGAACCGCCGATCTGCCGGAAGTAGTTGTTGGCGCTGGTCGCGCTGCCCAGGTCGGCGGGGTGGACGGAGTTCTGCACGGCGAGCACGAGGACGGGCAGGGCGAGCCCGATGCCGATGCCGAGGACGGCCATCCAGAGGCTGTAGACGGTCCGCTGGGTGTCGGTGTCGAGGTGGGAGAGGAGGTACATGCCCAGCGCGGAGAGGGCGCCCCCGACGACGGGGAAGGGCTTGTAGCGGCCCGTGCGGCTGATGAGCTGGCCGGTGACGACGGAGGCGAGGACGACGCCGCCCATCATGGGCAGCATCAGCAGCCCGGACTCGGTGGCGTCGGCCCCGTCGACCATCTGGAGGAACGTCGGGAGATAACTGGCGGCACCGAACAGCCCGACGCCCATGGCCGCGCCGACGATCCCGGTGACGTTGAAGGTCCGGTCCCGGAACAGGTGCGGGGGGATGATCGGCTCCGTGGCGACATGCTCGACCACGACGAAGAGGAGCGCCGTGCCGAGGGCGCCCGCGGCGAGCCCGACGATGACGCGGGACCTCCACTCGTACTCGGTGCCGCCCCAGGTGGTCAGCAGCACCAGACAGGTCGAGAACGCGATCAGCAGCAGCGCGCCGAAGATGTCGAACCGGGCCCTGCGGACCGGCGCCGGGAGCTTCAGCCCCAGGGCGACGACCACGAACGTGACCAGCCCGACGGGGATGTTGAGGTAGAAGCACCACCGCCAGGAGGCGTGGTCGGTGAAGAAGCCGCCGAGCAGGGGACCGGCGACCGAGGCGAGCCCGAAGGCCGCGCCGACGACGCCCATGAAGCGGCCGCGCTCCCGGGGCGGGACGATGTCGGCGATGATCGCCTGGACACCGATCAGCAGCCCGCCGCCGCCGATTCCCTGGACGGCGCGGTAGGCGATCAGCTCGTCCATGGTGCCGGAGTGGCCCGCGAGGGCCGAACCGGCGACGAAGACGACGATGGAGAAAAGGAAGACGCCCTTCCGTCCACAGAGGTCGCCCAGCTTGCCGTAGACCGGCAGCACGGCCGTGGAGCTCAGCAGGTACGCGGTGACCGCCCAGGACATCCGGTCGAGGCCGTGCAGCTCCCCGACGATCTTCGGGAGGGCGGTGGCCACGATGGTCTGGTCGAGCGCGGCGAGGAGCAGCGCGAGCATCAGGCCGACGAAGACGACACGGACGCGGGCCGGGCCCAGGCGGGGCTGCGGGTGTTCGGCGGCGGGGTCCGGCGCGGGGCGGAGGGGCGGCGGGCCGTCACCGAGCACGAGGGACGAACCGCCGTCCCTCGGCACCGGGGGCGGTGGTCCCTCGCTCTGCACCAAGGTGGTTCCGAATGTGGTCCCGCCCACGTACGACTCCCCTCATCGGGCCTGCATCGCCGCCCTTTTCTCGCATTTGAGCCCAACGGCTAGCAAGCGCGGCGATTGACCGGGGAGTGCCCCCTGTGCGGCTTTCGCGCCGGTCGGAGGCATACGGGACAGGGTGTGAGGGCTGGGGAAACCACCCGAAACGGTGAAGCCCGGACCCTTGCGGTCCGGGCTTCCACCGACTGTTTTCGCTCGGCTTCGGGGCTGGTTCCTGATCGGTTCGGTATCGGTCGGTATGGCTTCCGACCGCTTGCCGACCGGTTCCCCGCTACTCGGCGACTACTTCTCGACCTCCGCGGCGAGGTTGGTGAGCACGGCGTCATAGATGCGGCCGAGACCCTTGGGGGCGAAGGTGCGCTCGAAGAACCCACCGATGCCGCCCGCGCCGTTCCACACCGTGGTGACGACGGCCCTGGCCTTCCCCTCGCCCGCCGGGGTGACCGTCCAGGTGGTGACCATCGAGGAGTTGAGGTCCTTCTCGACCAGCTGCCCGGTGGTGGGCTCGGTGACGTCCAGCAGGCAGTCGCGGACGCGCTTGCTGGTGGCCTGGAGCTTCCAGTGCACCTGGGTGCCCTCGCCGTCGCCGCCCTTGCGCACCTCGTACTCGCTGAAGTGCTCGGGGAGCAGCTTGGCGCGGGTGCCGCTGTAGTCGGCGAGCGCGTCGAACACCTCCTCCGGGTCCGCCGCGATGATCCGCTCCGTGGTGGCCTCGACCTGGCCCATGGCTGTCCTCCCGGACGTCGTGCGTTGTCCCTGCGGAGCTCAGCCAACCACCAACCGGATCGCCGCCCAAATCGGGTGCCCCCGTGGACGCGTGCGCGTGAACCCTACGCCGGATTCGGGCTGTCGCCGTCCAGCAGAAGTTGCGGTTCCTGGGCGAAGGCCCATCCGTCGCCCGACCGCACCAGCACCCACACGAGGTCGAACCGGTCGTCCGGCCACGCGCGCGGCGGCTCGGGCCGCACGGTCCCGAGCCCCTTCACGATCGTCGGGATTGCATGGTGCTCCCAGGACACCAGCGTGCATCCCCGCCGCCGGGCGATCTCCTTGGCCAGTGCCGTCTCGTCGCCCGTCCGGTGCGTGAGGTTCGCCCGCACCCCCAGCTTCGCCGCCAGCGGCGCCACCGTCTCGCTCGGGCGCAGGCCCGTCTCCCCGGAGTGCGGGCCCGCGGCGTAGACGGCGTCCGGCCGCCGGAATCCCTTGCGCAGCGGGGTGCCGCCGTCGGGGGCGAACAGGCCCACCAGCGCGCCCGCCCGCTGCCAGCCGCGCACGAGGAGGGCGTGGTCGTTCTTCTCACCGTCCTCGGCGATGCCGAAGGGGGCCTTCTTCCCGTTCTCCTTCGGCTTCTCGCCATGCCGGATGATCATGATCGTGTCGGCGCCCGACTTGGCGCCGTCGGCGACAGCGGACGCGGCGGCGGACTCCTCCGACTTCCCCGCCGCCGACTTGTCCTTGCTCGTGCCGCAGCCGGCCGTCAGGGCTCCGGCGGCGGTCATCGCACCGCCGAGGGTGATCATCCGCAGCAGGGCGCGGCGCGGTGCCGCCGGGGCATTGTCCATTACTCAGCTCCTTGGGACGAGGGCGCATCGGTTCCGTACGCGCCTCCATGGTCATCTCTACCCCGGATTCCCTCGGGCAGGTGATGGCCCGAGTCGGCGGTTTCCCTGATTCTGGACGAGATTTGGGTGAGTCCATGGGTTCGGCACCGCCGGAGGAGCCGGCGGGGCAGCCGGCCGGAGAGGGGAACGGGTGTTCTTCCGGAGCAGGACGCGGCGTGGCCGCCGCCGTACCGTGGCCGCGACGGCCGCGGCGCTGATGCTCGTGGGCGCGCCCGCGGCCGCCGGGAAGGCGCCGGGCGACGGCCGGGCCGACTGCGTCGCGCGGACCTCGCTGGGCGCGGTGCGGGGTGCCTCCGGGGACGGCGTCTGCGCGTACCTCGGCGTGCCGTACGCCGCGCCGCCCACCGGCGCCCGGCGCTTCCGGCCGCCCGAGCCGCCCGCGCCCTGGAAGGGCGTCCTCCCGGCGGACCGGCCGAAGCCGCCCTGCCCCCAGGACCTCTCCGACGGGGACGGCAGCGGCGTCGAGGACTGCCTGCACGTCAACGTGTGGTCCCAGCGGACGCCCGGCGCGCACCGGCCCGTCATGGTCTTCGTGCACGGCGGGGAGGACGTCTACGAGTCGGCGGGCGACGCCCTCGACGACGGCGCGGCCCTGGCCGCCCGCGGTGACGAGGTCGTGGTCTCCGTCGACTACCGCCTGGGCATCCTCGGCTGGACGGAACTCGGGCAGCTGGACCGCGCGTACGCCGGATCGGGCAACAACGGCCTGCGGGACGAGATCGCCGCGCTCTCCTGGGTGCGCGACCACGTCGGCGCCTTCGGCGGCGACCCGGGGAACGTCACCGTCTTCGGGCAGTCGGCGGGCGCCGTCGCGATCGACGCGCTCCTCGCCGGGGACCGCCCGGAGCGGCTGTTCCACCGCGCCGTCGTGGAGAGCGGCCCCGCGAACGCGGTGCACACCGCCCGCTCGGCGCTGGCCCACGCCGACCGGGTCCTCCAGACCGGCGGCATCCACGGCGTCGGCGACCTCGACGCCCTGTCCACCCGGCAGATCCTGGAGCTCCAGCGGAAAGTGCGCACGGGCCTGCCGGGCCTCACCGGCGCCGTGTTCTTCACCCCGTACGTCGACGGTTCGCTCGTGCCCGGCCCGGTGCTCGACCGGATCGCCGCGGGCAGCGCCCGGCACGTCGACGTCATGACAGGCACCAACACCAACGAGACCGACTTCTGGGCCCTGTTCACCCCCGACCTGCTCAAGCTCCCGCTCAGCGCCTACCCCGGCTTCCCGCCCGTCCTCGCGGACCGCAAGCAGCACATGTACGACGTCTACGCGGCGGACCGCCCGGGGCTGAGCGAGGGCCGGGTGGTGAACGCCATGCTCACCGACCAGGTCGAGCGGATGCCCATGCTCCGGCTCGCCCAGGCGCAGTCCCGCTGGCGCCCCTCCTACGTCTACCAATTCGACTGGCACGTCCCCTACGCGGCGGGCGTCCCCGACGCCCAGAACCTCGGCGCCATGCACCAGTTGGAGATGCCCTTCGTCTTCGGCAACCTCGACCTCGACTGGGTGCCGCGCGGCAAGGAGACCGTGGCCGCCCAGCGGCCCGCCCTCACCCGCCTCTCGCACGCCATGGAGGACTCCTGGACGGCCTTCGCCCGCCTCGGCACCCCTGGCTGGCGCCCGTACGACCCGGCCGACCGCGCCACCCGGATCTGGAACCTGACCTCCCGTGTCGAGCGCGCCCCCCTCGACGGCGAGCGCGCCCTCTGGGACGACTACTCCTTCCCCGCCGGAGACTCCTGACCCCACCCGCCGGACCGCCACCGCAGAGGAGCTGACCGACCGTGACACGGGTCGTCTTCCTGCTCGTCCCGCAGCTGCACCTGCTGGACCTCGCCGGGCCCGCCCAGGTGTTCTCCACCGCGGCCGACCTCGGGTACCACCACGCCCTGGCACACGTGGCGGAGCGGGAGGACGTCCCCACCGCCCAGGGCGTGACGCTCCGGGCCGCCGTCGAGTGGCCGGAGCTCACACCGGACGACCTCGTCGTCGTGCCCGGGTGGCGCGCCCGCACCCTGCGCGACAACGGCGCGCTCACCGCCGCGACACTGGGACGGCTGGCCGCCCACCACGCGGCGGGCGGCACGGTCGCCAGCGTGTGCGCGGGCGCGGACGCCCTCGGCAGGGCCGGGCTGCTCGACGGGCGCCGCTGCACCACCCACCACGACCTCCAGGACGAACTCGCCCTGCGCCACCCCCGGGCGAAGGTCGTCCGCGACGTGCTCCACGTCCTCGACGACCGCGTCGCGACCTCCGCGGGCGTCGCGAGCGGCATCGACCTCGCGCTCCACCTCGTGGCCGCGCGGTCCGGCCCGGCCGCCGCCGCCCGCGTCGCGCGCTCCATGGTCGTCTACGCCCGCCGCAACGGCGACGGGCAGCAGAACGGCGCCATGCTGCGGCACCGCGCCCACCTCAGCGACGCCGTCCACCGGGCACAGGACCTGATCGACTCCCGGTTCACCGACCGGCTCGCCCTCGCCGCGCTCGCCGGGGCCTGCGGCCTCAGCGAGCGCACCCTCACCCGCCGCTTCACCGCCGCCACCGGCCTGACCCCGCTCCGCTACCAGCAGGAGCTCCGGGTCGAGCGCGCCGAACACCTCATCGCCCAGGGCTCGACCGTCGAGGCGGCCGCCCGCGCGGTCGGCTTCCAGGACGCGCGGATGCTGCGCCGCCTCCGCGGCAGGGCGGCCGCGCGGTGACCCCCGGCCGCCCGCCGCGGTCAGCTCGCGAACCGCACGCCGCGGGCCGCCACGTTCCCGACCGCCGTCCGCGGCGCCAGCGTGCCCAGCCGCCGGACGCAGTGGCTGTCCGCGTAGTAGTACGCCCGGCTGCCCGTCCCGTTGACGATCCGGCGGACCTCGGTGTGCCCGCCGGAGAGCAGCTCGATGCACTGGCCCGCCTGCGGATTCTCGGTGCGTTGCCGCACCGTCTCGGGGAGACAGACCGTCCCGGCCACACCGGTGCCCGCCCGGCACCGCTCGTACTCCACGGTGAGCGCCCCGTTCGCGGCGCGCGCGCCCGGACACAGCCCGGCGATCAGCAGCAGGACGGGCACAACGGTGCCCAGGGCATGGCGAATACGCATCGGTATCCCCTCAACAGACGGTGTACTCCGGGTGCGTACAGCTATCCACGCGCCCCGGCCGCGCGGGGGGATTCACTCGTCGGTGGGCGCTGCGCCGGCCCGTGCCCCGCACCCGGAGCGGCGGCCCCGGGCGAAAAGTACCCGCCGGCACCCGTGCGCCCGGCCCCCGCCTGCGATATCACTGACGCATGGTGAAGATCCTGATCTCCGCGGACATGGAGGGCGCCACCGGCGTCACCTGGCCAGCAGACGTACTGCCCGGCACGCCGCAGTGGGAGCGGTGCCGCCACATGTTCACGTCCGACGTGAACGCCGCCGTCGTCGGCTTCTTCGCGGGCGGGGCCGACGAGGTCCTCGTCAACGAGGCGCACTGGAGCATGCGCAACCTCCTGCTGGAGCAGCTGGACGAGCGCGTCGAGATGCTCACCGGCAAGCACAAGACGCTCAGCATGGTCGAGGGCGTCCAGCACGGCGACGTCGACGGCATCGCCTTCGTCGGCTACCACGCGGCCGCGGGCGCCCAGGGCGTCCTCGCGCACACCTATCTCGCCAACCAGCTCACCGGCGTCTGGGTGGACGGCGCGCGGGCCAGCGAAGGGTTGCTCAACTCTCTGGTCGTCGCGGAATACGGTGTGCCCGTGGTGCTGGTGACGGGTGACGACCGGACCTGCGAGGACGCCAAGGGCTATGCCCCCGGGGCCCGTTCGGTCGCCGTCAAGGACTGTGTCTCGCGGTACGCGGCGGTGTGCCGCCCGCCGGCGCGCACGGCCGCGCAGATCAGGGACGCGGCCCGGGAGGCCGTTCCGCTGGCGGTGCGGCACGAGCCGGTCCGGGGCGGGCCGTTCACCATGGAGCTGGAATTCGACGCCGAGCACCTCGCCGGGGCCGCGACCTGCGTCCCGGGCGTGGAGCAGAGCGGCGAGCGCCGGGTCGCCTACACCACGCCGACCATGTACGAGGGCATTCGCTGCTTCAAAGCGGTCACGACCGTCGTGTCGGCCGCCGTGGAGGAAGAATATGGCTGAGACCGGAGCGGCCGGAGTGGAACGCATCGACGGACGGGCCCTGGACGAGGCGGTGCGCTTCACCTCGGAGCTGATCCGCATCGACACCACCAACCGCGGCGGCGGGGACTGCCGGGAGCGCCCGGCCGCCGAGTACGTCGCCGAACGGCTGGCGGAGGCGGGCCTGGAGCCCCTCCTGCTGGAGAAGGAGCCGGGCCGGACGAACGTCGTCGCCCGGATCGGGGGCACCGACCCGCGGGCCGACGCGCTGCTCGTGCACGGCCACCTGGACGTGGTGCCCGCCGAGCCCGCCGACTGGTCCGTCCACCCGTTCTCCGGCGAGGTGCGCGACGGGGTGGTGTGGGGCCGGGGCGCGATCGACATGAAGAACACCGACGCGATGGTCCTGGCGGTGGTCCGGGCCTGGGCGCGCGCCGGGGTCCGGCCGCGCCGCGACATCGTACTGGCCTTCACCGCGGACGAGGAGGACACCGGCGTCGTCGGGTCCCGCTTCCTCGCCGACGAGCACCCCGGCCTGTTCGAGGGCTGCACGGAGGGCATCGGCGAGTCCGGCGGCTACACCTTCCACGCGGGCCCGCGGCTGCGGCTCTACCCGGTGGCGGCGGGGGAGCGCGGCACCGCCTGGCTCAGGATGACCGCGCGCGGCACCGCGGGCCACGGCTCGAAGGCCAACAAGGACAACGCGGTCGCCGCGCTCACGGCCGCCGTCACCCGCGTCGCCGAGCACACGTGGCCGCTGCGGCTCACCCCGACCGTCCGGGCGGCGCTGCTGGAGATCGCCGCGCTGCACGGCATCGACACCGACCCGGACGCCCCGGACTTCGACGTGGAGGACCTGCTCGGCAAGCTCGGCCCGGCCGCCGCGCTGCTCGCCCCGACGCTGCGCAACAGCGCCAACCCGACGATGCTGCAGGCCGGGTACAAGGTCAACGTCATCCCCGGCCTGGCCGTCGGCCACGTGGACGGCCGGACGGTGCCGGGCGGCAGGGAGGAGTTCGTCGCGACCCTCGACCGGCTCACCGGCCCGGACGTGGACTGGGAGTTCTACCACGACGAGGACGCGCTCCAGGCCCCCGTCGACTCCCCGCTGTTCGCGAGGATGCGCGCCGCGCTCGAACGCTTCGACCCGGACGGGCACGCGGTGCCCTTCTGCATGTCGGGCGGCACGGACGCCAAGCAGTTCGCCCGCCTGGGCATCGTCGGCTACGGCTTCGCCCCGGTCCGGCTGCCGCACGGCTTCGACTACCAGGCGCTCTTCCACGGCGTCGACGAACGGGTCCCGGCCGACGGCCTGCACTTCGGGGTCAGGGTGCTCGACCACTTCCTGCTGGACCTCTGACCCACCACCCCCCTTTGTTTCTATGAGGAGATGTGACGAGCATGGTGTCCACGGCGCCCTACGGAGCCTGGCAGTCGCCCATCGAGGCCCGGCACGCGGCGGACGGCAGCGGCAGACCGGACTACGTGGACACGGTCGGCGACGAGGTGTGGTGGGTGGCCCCACGCCCGGCGGAGGCGGGCCGCTACACCCTGGTGCGGCGGCGGCCCGGCGGCGGCGAGACCTCGGCGCTCGCCGCGCCCTGGAACGTGCGCAGCAGGGTCATCGAGTACGGCGGCCGCCCCTGGGCGGCCGTGCCCCGGCCCGACGGCGGCCCGCTGCTGGTCTTCGTCCACTTCGCCGACCAGCGGCTGCACGTCCACGAGCCCGACGCGCCGGACGGCGGCGCGCCCCGGCCCCTGACACCGGTCTCCCCGGTCGGCGGCGGGCTGCGCTGGGCCGACCCCGTGCTGCTCCCGGAGCGCGGCGAAGTGTGGTGTGTGCTGGAGGAGTTCACGGGCGAGGGGCCCACCGACGTCCGCCGGGTGCTCGCGGCCGTGCCCCTGGACGGCTCGGCGGCCGAGGACCGGGGCGCGGTCCGTGAACTGACCGACGACTCCCACCGCTTCGTGACCGGGCCGCGGCTCTCCCCGGACGGCGGGCGGGCGGCCTGGATCGCCTGGGACCACCCGCGGATGCCGTGGGACGGCAGCGAGCTGAAGACCGCGCGGGTCACCGCCGACGGCCGCCTGACCGATGTGCGCACGGTGCTGGGCGGGCCGGCGGAGTCCGTCGCCCAGGCCGAGTGGGGGCCGGACGGCGCGCTGCTCGCGGTGACCGACCGCGGCGGCTGGTGGAATCTGCACCGCGTCGACCCGGACACCGGACACAGCGTCAACATCTGCCCGCGGGCGGAGGAGTTCGGGGGCCCGCTGTGGCATATGGGGGAGCGCTGGTTCGCACCGCTGGCCAACGGCCTGATCGCCGTGGTGCACGGCAGGGGCGCCGCGGTCCTCGGCATACTCGACCCCGCGACCGGTGAGATCGCGGACGCGGCCGGGCCCTGGACGGAGTGGGCCCCGACCCTGGGGGTGAGCGGTTCCCGGGCCGTCGGCGTCGCGGCGGGCACCCGGACCGCGTACGAGGTGGTGGAGCTCGACACCTGCACCGGCAGGGCCCGCGCGATCGGCGCCCGGCACACCGACACCGTGGACCCCGCCTACTACCCCGAGCCGTCGGTCCGTACCTTCGCCGGACCGGGCGGCCGGGAGATCCACGCCCATGTGTACCCGCCGCACAGCCCCGACCACGCGGCGCCCGACGGCGAGCTGCCGCCGTTCGTGGTGTGGGCGCACGGCGGGCCCACCGGCCGCTCCCCGCTCGTGCTCGACCTGGAGATCGCCTACTTCACCTCGCGCGGCATCGGCGTCGCCGAGGTCGACTACGGCGGCTCGACGGGCTACGGCCGGGAGTACCGCGACCGGTTGCGCGGACAGTGGGGCACGGTCGACGTCGAGGACTGCGCGGCCGTCGCCGCGGCGCTCGCCGACGAGGGCACCGCGGACCGGGCACGGCTGGCGATCCGCGGCGGCAGCGCGGGCGGCTGGACGGCGGCCGCGTCGCTCGTCTCCACCGGCCTCTACGCCTGCGCCGCCATCGCGTATCCCGTGCTGGACCTGCTGAGCTGGGCCCGGGGCGGTACGCACGACCTGGAGTCCCGCTATCTGGAGACGCTGGTGGGCCCGCTCTCCGAGGACCTCTACCGCGAGCGCTCGCCGCTGTACGGGGTGGACCGGATCTCGGCGCCCTTCGTCCTGCTCCAGGGGCTGGAGGACCCGGTCTGCCCGGCCGGGGAGAGCGAGCGCTTCGCGGCGGCGATGGCCGGGCGGGGCGTGCCGTACGCGTACCTCACCTTCGAGGGGGAGGGGCACGGCTTCCGCCGCACCGACACCATGGTCCGGGCGCTGCACGCGGAACTCTCCCTCTACGCGCAGACCTTCGGGGTGACGGTGCCGGGCATACCCGTCCTGGAGCTCGTGCGGTGAGCGGACGGGCGGGCTCCGATCGGCACGACCCGTCATGTAAGGTAAGCCTTACCTTAGTCGGTAGCGGAATCGAGGGAGCCGCCGTGCAGCAGTCAGAACTCTCCGGCCGCGTCGCGCTGGTGACCGGCGCCGGACAGGGCATAGGCGAGGCCGTGACCCGCGCCCTCGTCGCACAGGGCGCGCGCGTCGCGGCCCTCGACCGCACCCCGGACGGCATCGAGCGCCTCGCGGCCGAATTCGGCCCCGGCACCGTCACCGCCCACACGGCCGACGTCACCGACGGCGCCGCCGTCGAAGCCGTCGTCGACGAGGTCGAACGCGCCGTGGGCCCGCTCGCCATCCTCGTCAACGTCGCCGGAGTGCTCCGCCCGGCCCCCGTCGTCGAGATCGCCGACGAGGAATGGGCCCGCACCTTCGCCGTCAACTCGACCGGCGTCTTCCACACGTCACGGGCCGTCGCCCGCCGGATGGCCGGACGCCGCGCCGGATGCATCGTCACCGTCGGCTCCAACGCCGCCGGAGTGCCCCGCACCGGCATGGCCGCGTACGCCGCCTCCAAGGCCGCCGCCACCATGTTCACCAAATGCCTCGGACTGGAGCTGGCCCGCAGCGGCGTCCGCTGCAACGTCGTCTCGCCCGGCGCCACCGACACCGCCATGCAACGCGACCTGTGGTCCGACGAACAGGCGGCCCGACGTGCCGTGGAGGGCGACCCGGCCGCCTACCGCGTCGGCATTCCGCTCGGCCGCATCGCCGAACCCTCCGACATCGCCGAGGCCGTGACCTTCCTGGTCTCCGACCGCGCCCGGCACATCACCATGCACGACCTCTACGTCGACGGCGGCGCCACGCTGCGCGCCTGACGGACCCTCACCGGCCGTCCCGGCCCCGTACGACCGAGCGGGGCGCGCCCCGAGCGCCCCGCTCCCTCCCCCCATCCGAAAGGCCGCCATGGCACTGCCCGCCATCGCCCCCTACCCCATGCCGCGCGCCGACGACCTGCCCGCCAACAAGGTCGGCTGGACCGCTGACCCGGACCGCGCCGTCCTGCTCGTCCACGACCTCCAGAACCACTTCCTCGGCGCCTTCGCGGCGGGCGAACCGCCCCTCACCGAACTCCTCGCCAACGTCCGCACGCTCAAGGGGAGATGCGAGCGGCTCGGCGTCCCTGTCGTCCACACCGTCCAGCCCGGCGGCCAGACCCCCGCCGAACGCGGCCTCCAGCAGGACTTCTGGGGGCCCGGCGTACCGGACGACGAGCACGCGCGGGCCATCGCCCCCGCCGTCGCCCCCACCGGCCACGACACCGTGCTGACGAAGCGGAAGTACAGCGCCTTCGCCCGCACCGACCTCGCCGGACGCCTCGCGGCACAGGGCCGCGACCAACTGGTCGTCGTCGGCGTGTACGCGCACATCGGCGTCATGACGACCGCCTGCGACGCCTGGGCGCACGACGTCCAGCCCTTCCTCGTCGCCGACGCCGTCGCCGACTTCTCCGCCGAGGACCACGCCATGGCGCTGCGCTGGGCGGCCGCCACCTGCGCCGTGGTCACCACCACCGACCGCCTCTTCGAAGGGGCGTGACCACCGTGACCCTCACCCTCGAACAGCGCCGGCAGCGCGGCCGCCGCACCGCCGACCCCCGGCCGGCCGTACGCACCCCGGACCGCCCGCCCGTCCCCGGAACCCGGCGCCCGCCCGCGCCCCTGCCGCTGACGGCGGCTCAGGCGGGCATGTGGACCGACCGGCCCGACCCCGCCAGCCCCGCCCTCGGCACCGCCGGCTACCTGGAGATCCACGGCCCGTTGCACACCACCCTGTTCGCCGAGGCGCTGCACCGCACGGTGACCGAAGCGGAAGCCCTGCGCGTACGCATCGTGGACACGCCCCAGGGCGTACGGCAGCTCCTGCCGAACCCCGGACGGAGCGTCAACCCCCTTGCGCAAGGCGTGCCTTCGGCCCGTCGGACGCCGGGCGCCCTCCACCTCGCGGACCTCCGCGACGCGCCCGACCCGGACGCCGCCGCACAGGCGTGGATGCGAGCCGACCTGGCCACCCCCTTCGACCTCGCGGACGGCCCGCTCTTCACCCACGCCCTCCTCCGCACGGGCAGGAACCGCTGGCTGTGGTACCAGAAGGCGCACCACGCCGTCCTCGACGGCCACGGCCACGGTCTCGTCGCCCGCCGTGCCGCCACGGTCTACTCCGCGCTCGCCACGCACCAGGCCCCCGGCCCCACCCCCTTCGGCCCGCTCGCCGCCCTCGCCGACGAGGAGGCCGCCTACCGCGACTCCCCGCGCCGCGCCCGCGACCGCGCCCACTGGCTCGGCGGGCCCGCGGGCGGCAGCGGGGCCCCGACCCTGGCCGGACGCACCGCGCCGCCGTCCCCCACCTCCCTGCGCAGCACCGCCCGCCTCGCGCCCGCGACGGCCGACGGGCTGCGCCGCCTGGCCGCGTCCGTGCGGGCCACCTGGAAGGACGCCGTCTGCGCCGCGCAGGCGTACGACCTCGCGCGCGTCACCCGCGGCGAGGACGTGGTGCTGGCGGTGCCCGTGATGGGCCGGACGGGATCCGTCGCCCTGCGCACCCCCGGCATGGCCATGAACGTGCTGCCGCTGCGGCTGACCGTCGCCCCCGGCACCACCTTCGCCGAACTCACCCACCAGGTCGTCCTCGGCATCCGGGACCTCCGCCGCCACCAGGGCCTCCGGCACGAGGACCTCCGCCGGTCCGTCACCGGACCGCGCGTCAACTTCCTTCCGCCCGGCACCGGTCCGGCCTTCGCGGGTGTCCCCTCCACCGCGCACAGCCTCGCCGCCGGGCCCGTCGACGACCTCACCGTGCACATCCAGGAAGCCCCCGCCCCGCTCGTCGCGTACGAGGCCAACCCCGCCCTCTACGACCGGGACGGCCTCGCCGCCCACCACGCCCGCTTCCTCGCCCTGCTGGCCGACCTCACCCGCGGCGACCCGCACCGCCCGCTCGCGGACCTCCCCGTGCGTGAAGACTCCGGCCTCGGCGGATGCCGCCGCCGAGGCCGGTCCGGAGGCCGTGGGTGACCGGTAGCCTGGGGGACCGGTCGCCCACGGGAGAACAGCCGATGGACAAACGCGGCGGTCACGCGCCCCGGTCGCTCGGCGACGCCCCGCCGCCCGGCCCGTGGACCCCAGGGCCGCCGCACGTGTGGCTCCTGCGGATCGCCGACGGCCCGGCCGCGCCACCGGAGGAGTACGAGCGGGTGCTGGACGACCGGGAGCGGGCCCGCGCCGCCGCGTTCGTCCGCGACCGGCTCCGGGAGCGCTATGCCGCGAGCCACCTCGCGCTGCGGCGGCTCCTCGGCGCGTACCTCGGGGCCGACCCGGCGGCGGTCGTGCTGACGCGTGAGCCGTGCCCCGGCTGCGGCGGGCCGCACGGCCGTCCCGCGGTGGCCGGAGCCCCCTTCCACTTCAATCTGTCGCACGCAGGTGACCTCGCGCTCTTCGCCTTCGCGGACACTCCGGTCGGGGCCGACGTGGAGGAGGAACAGCCGCCCGGCGCGGTCGCCGAGGTGGCGCGGGCGCTCCACCCCGACGAGACCGCCGAACTGGCCGCGCTCCCCGAGGCGGAGCGCGCGGCGGCCTTCGCGCGGTGCTGGACGCGCAAGGAGGCGTATCTCAAGGGCACCGGAAGGGGGCTGTCCGAACCCCTCTCCGCGGCTTACGTCGGCACCGGCCCGGACCCGGTCGCGCCGCCCGGCTGGTCCCTGACGGACATCGTGGTGGGGGCCGGCCACGCCGCGGCGATCGCCGTCGCCGCCCCGCGCGACTGACGGTCCGTCAATCAGGCCGCCGGGTGGCCAGGTCGAAGGTCCGCCCCACCTCGTCGGCGTACGCCGCCAGGTCCAGCTCCGGCCGGGTCTCCAGGAGCAGCGGGAGGCCCTCCAGGCAGCTCTGGGCGAGCGAGGCCACGACGACGGGGTCGAAGTCGCCGAACTCCCCCCGGGCCCGGCCGTCGCGCAGGATGGCCTCGACGGGCGCCCGCGCGCGGTCGCGCGCGTCCGCGGCGAACGGGAAGCCGCTGTTGGTGAAGATCGCCACCAGCGCGCTCGTCTGGACGCGATGGCCGCCGATGAACTCGATGTTGGCCCGCAGGAAGGCGAGGAGGGTGCCCCGGGCGGTCGTCTCGTCCCGTGTCCGCACCGACACGAACCGCCCCAGCGCGGCGAGGATCGTCGACGTCACCTCGCCGATCAGCTCCTGTTTGTTCTTGAAGTGATAGGTGATCACACGAGTGCTCGGCAGCTCCGCCCGCTCCGCGATCCGCGCGAACGACGCCCCCACCAGCCCGTAGTCGGCGATGGTCTGCGTGGCCGCCCACACGATCCGCGCCCGCCGGGCGACGGCCTGTCCGGCCATACGCACCCGCTCCGCCTCGGTGACACTCATGAACGAATCATTCCGGGCCCGAACGGGGAAGGCAATGGGCTCCGTCTGTCAACGAGGCTTGTGGAACGCGGCCGTTCATGCCCTTGGCGGACCGTACCGCGCGGGCGGGTGTGCGGTAAGCGGTGGGGCGGGCTGTTGTGGACGGACCGCCCATACATGGGTAGAAACCGTCCCGTCGGGGGAGCATTCGGTGGTCAGCGAGTGAATCCAGTCGAGGGGGGCGTCAATTGGACGCGAAGGTGACCGTGCTCGGTCTGGGGGCGATGGGCGGGGCGCTGGCGGGTGCGCTCGTGTCCGCGGGCCACCGGACGACCGTGTGGAACCGTACGCCGGGCAAGGCGGCGGACCTGCTCGGCAAGGGCGCCGTGGAAGCGGCGTCGGCCGCCGCGGCCGTGGCCGCGAGCCCGCTGGCCGTGGTCTGTCTGACGGACTACGGCGCCGTGCGCGAGGTCCTCGGCCCGCTGGGCGGCGACCTCGCGGGCCGTACGCTCGTCAACCTCACCTCCGGCTCACCGCCGGACGCGCGGGAGACGGCCGCCTGGGCGGAACGGCACGGTGCCGACTGTCTGGACGGCGTCGTCATGGCGACCCCGCCGGGCATCGGCGACCCCGAGTCCCTCCTGCTCTACGGCGGCCCCCGGGGCGCCTTCGACGCGCACCGCGAGACGCTCGCCGCGCTGGGCGACCCGGTGTACCTGGGTACCGACCCGGCCCTGCCCTCGGTGTACGACACGGCCCTGTTGGGGCTCCTGTGGTCCACGCTGACCGGCTGGCTGCACAGCGCGGCACTCATCGGCGCGGACGGCCCCGGCGGCGGGGTCCCGGCGACGGCGTTCACGGACGTGGCCCTGCGCTGGATGCGCACGGTCGGCACCTTCATGGCCACGTACGCCCCGCAGATCGACTCCGGCCACTACCCGGGCGAGGGCTTCCCCCTGGACCTCCACCTCATGACCATGGAAACCCTCACGCACGCGAGCGAACTCCGGGGAGTCACCCCCGACTTACCCGAGCTCCTCAGGAACCTGGTGGCCCGCGCGGTCGAAGCGGGCCACGGCGAGGACAGCTATGCACGCCTGATCGACTTCCTCCGCGCCGGCCGCCCCGATTGACGCGGCGGCCGGTCGAACCGGGCCCCGGTCGGCAGGCCGAAGTGCCGTATACGGCAGGCGCGTTCCCCACCGCCGGGCCGGAAATTCCGTGCGTCCTACGAGGACCGGGGGCGGGCCCAGGGGCTGGTGGTGAGTTTGCCCGTCGTGCCCAGGTCGATCGTCTCGGCGACGGCCTGGCGGGCCGCGCCCGGGGCCGGGGCGACGGACAGGTAGGCGCCGTTCGCCGGAGGCTTCGTCACATCCGTCACGGTGTTCCGCCACGTCAGGCCCGCGACGGCCCGCTCGCCCGGCCGCAGGGCCACCGGCATGGACTCGGTGGGGAAGCCCTTCAGGTCGGTGACGTCCGAGGAGCCGTGCTCGACGGTGACGTCCAGCGGCTTGCGGTCGCCGTCGAGCACGCGGACGTCCGGGTAACCGCTCACCGTCCGGTGCGACGTACCGCAGTTGACCAGCTCGACCGTCATCACCCGCAGCCCCATCGCGGCGTCGACCGCGCCCGCCCGGACCGTCAGACCGGACTCGGGGCACGCCGGTGGGCTGGTGGGTGACGGCTCCGGCAGTGGTACCGGTTCCGGCGCCTTCGCGCACGCCGCGAGCAGGCCCGCCGTCGCGAGCAGCACAGCCGCGCCGCGGAGCGGGCGACGGGATATCGGGGACAGTGTCGGATGCATCCCGGCATCGTCCCATTCGGGTACCCCCGGTACGCACCCAGCCCCTTTCGGTCCGGCCCGGGGAAACGCTGGCGGCGGCCCCGGGCCCGGTGTCACACTGCGGAGATGATCAAGCGATCGACCGACGCGGTCCACCGCGCCTGGGGCGCGCTCGGCGGTGACCCGGCGCTCACGGAAGCCGTCACGTACGGCGGGCCCGACGCCGCCACGCTGCCTTCCACGCTGCCCGTCAGGGAGTTCGCGCGGGCCACCGTCGCCGTCTGCGCGCTCGCCGCCGCCGAGTCGGCGGCGGCCCGGCGGGGCGGGCGCGTGCCGCCGACGGTCACGGTGGACGACGGAGCAGTTGCCACCGCGTTCGTCAGCGAGCGGCACCTGCGCGTCGACGGGCGGGCCGCGAGCTCCTTCGCGCCGCTCTCCCGGTTCTGGCGCACCGCGGACGGCTGGGCCCGTACGCACGCCAACTACCCGCACCACCGCGCCCGTCTGCTCGCCGCGCTGGACATCGCCGACACGGGCGCCGACGAGGCGCTCGCCGCCCGGATCGCCGCCGCGCTCGCGGAGCGGCGGGCCGGTGACGTGGAGGAGGCGGTGTACGCGGCGGGCGGGCTCGCCGTCGCCGTCCGTACGCCCGGCGAGTGGGCCACCCACCCCCAGGGCGCGGCCGTCGCGGCCCGGCCCCTGCTGTCCCTGGACCGCGTCGGGCCCGGACCCGCACGCGAACTGCCCGCAGCGCGGGCCGGACTGCCCGCGCACGGACTGCGCGTGCTCGACCTCACCCGGGTCATCGCCGGCCCCGTGGCCACCCGCACGCTCGCGCTGCTCGGCGCGGACGTGCTGCGCGTCGACTCACCGGACCTGCCGGAGAGTCAGGAGGCGCACAACGACACGGGGTTCGGCAAGCGGTCGACCGTACTCGACCTCGCGCGGCCCACGGACCGCACCGCCTTCGAGGAACTGCTCGGCACCGCCGACGTCGTCGTGACCGGCTACCGTCCGGGCGCCCTGGACCGCCTCGGACTGTCCCCCGAGGCACTCGCCGAGCGCCGCCCGGGGCTGGTGATCGGGCAGTTGAGCGCCTGGGGCACCTACGGGCCGTGGGGCGACCGGCGGGGTTTCGACAGCCTGGTCCAGGCGGCCTGCGGCATCGCCGTCACCGAGGCCGGACCCGATGGCAACCCGGGCGGGCTGCCCGCGCAGGCCCTCGACCACGGCACCGGATACCTGCTCGCGGCGGCCGTGCTGCGGGCCCTCACCGAGCGGCACGCGAACGGCGGTACGCACCTCGCGCGGTGCGCGCTCGCCCAGACGGCGGCGTGGCTCAGCGGCGGCGGCACGGGCGAACGCGACGCGGGAGAGCCGGACGGTGCCCACGAGCCGGAGGAGTGGCTGCGGGAAACGGACGGCCCGATGGGACGGATGCGGTACGCGGCCTCGCCCGTGACGGTGGAGGGTGAACAGGTGGACTGGCGGCGGCCACCGGGGGCGTGGGGGACCGATGCGGCGGAGTGGGTCTGATCACGTGACCGGCAACGATGTCGGCCCCCGCCCCTACGATGAATCCGTGTCCGATCACCACGACCGAGGCCCTTACCTCGCCCGCGGCCCCCGGGTCGCCCTCCGCGCCCTCACCCACGCCGACGCGGCCGAGTTCACCGGCCTCGTGCGTGCCAGTACACAACTGCACCACCCGTGGCTGTCGATGCCCGCGACCGACGCCGCCTTCGCGGGCTATGTCGACCGCCTCGACGCCCAGCAGTCCGTGGGCCTGCTCGTCTGCCTGCCCGAGGCGGACGGCGCCATGGCCGGATTCGTCAACGTCAACAACATCGTCCGCGGCGCCTTCCGGAGCGGCTACCTCGGCTACGGCGCCTTCGCGCCCACCGCCGGGCGCGGATACCTGACCGAGGGCCTGGGGCTCGTGCTCCGCCACGCCTTCGGCCCGCTGGGACTGCACCGGCTGGAGGCCAACGTCCAGCCCGGCAACGCGGCATCACTGGCACTGGTCAAGCGACACGGCTTCCGCCTGGAGGGGTTCTCGCCCGACTACCTCTTCATCGACGGGGCATGGCGCGACCACGAACGCTGGGCGATCACCGCCGACATGATCGAGGCTGTCCAGACCTGAGAGGACGAGGTTGCCGTGCCCACGACCATCAGACGCGCCGTGCTGTCGCTCCCCGCCGCCCCGCTGGGCCCGGAGAACCCGCTGCCCGCGCTGCTGCCCCCGCCCGGACCGCACCACCTCGACGCGGCGCGGCGCGCCCGGCTGCCCGCCGCCATGGCCCGCCAGATCGGCTACGGCCAGCTCCGCTCCGTGCTGCCCGTACGGCGCCGCGACGGCTACACCCGTGAGCGCACGCCCACCGACGTGGAGGCGGTCGTCATCGAGAACGACCGGCTGCGCGCGACGGTCCTGCCCGGACTCGGCGGCCGCGTCCACTCCCTGGAGCACAAGCCGACGGGCACCCAGCTGCTCTACCGCAACCCGGTCGTCCAGCCCGCCGAGTTCGCGCTCAACGGCGCCTGGTTCTCCGGCGGCATCGAATGGAACATCGGCGCGACCGGCCACACCCCGCTGTCCACGGCCCCGCTGCACGCCGCCCGGGTGCCCGCGCCCGGCGGCGGCGAGATGCTGCGGCTGTGGGAGTGGGAGCGCATGCGCGACCTGCCGTTCCAGGTCGACCTGTGGCTGCCCGACGACTCCGACTTCCTGTACGTGGGCGTGCGCGTCCGCAACCCCCACGACCGGCCCGTCCCCGTCTACTGGTGGTCCAACATCGCCGTGCCGGAGACCCCCGCCGGCCGCGTCCTCGCCCCCGCCGACGAGGCCTGGCACTTCGGCTACGACCGCAGCCTGCACCGCGTCCCCGTACCCGGATCCGACGGCGCCGACCGCACGTACCCGCTGCGCAGCGAGCACGCCGCCGACTTCTTCTACGAGGTGCCCGACGGCGCGCGCCGCTGGATCGCCGCCCTGGACGCGGACGGCCGCGGCCTGGTGCAGACCTCCACCGACCTGCTGCGCGGCCGCAAGCTCTTCGTCTGGGGCGCGGGGCGCGGCGGCCGCCGCTGGCAGGAGTGGCTGACCGAGCCCGGCACCCCCGGCTACGCCGAGATCCAGGCAGGCCTCGCCCGTACCCAGCTCGAACACGTACGGCTCGAAGCGGAAGGGGAGTTCGCCTGGCTGGAGGCGTACGGGCCGCTGGCCGCCGACCCGGACACCGTGCACGGCGCCGACTGGGCCGCCGCCCGGAGCGAGGCCGAGGCCCGGCTGGAGGCGGCGCTGCCGCGGGCCGACGTCGACGCGGCGTACGCCGCCTGGCGCCCGTACGCCGACCTCGACCCCAAGGAGACCCTGGCCACGGGCTCCGGCTGGGGCGCCCTCGAGGTCGAGCGCGGCCGCTTCGACCTGCCCGGCACGCCCTTCGACCCGGCCACGCTCGGCGAGGAGCAGCGGCCCTGGCTGGAACTGCTGCGCTCCGGCTACATGTCCCCGCCGCGGCGGGAACTCCCGGCGCCCACGCTGGTGTCGCCCTACTGGCGCGACCAGTTGGAGACCGCCGAGACCGGCAACGCCCTCTACGACCGCCATGTCGCCTACCACTTGGGCGTCGCCCGCTGGCACGCGGGGGACCGCTCGCAGGCGGTCCGCAGCTGGGAGCAGATCGCGGACGGCCACTGGCCCTCGATGCGCTGCCTCGCCGTCGCCGACCAGCAGGACGGGCACCCCGAGCGGGCCGCGACCCGCTTCCTGGCCGCCTTCGAAGGCGCCTGCGACGTACGGCACGACGGTCCCGAATGGACGGCGGCGACGGCCGCGCTCGGACGGGAGACGATCGAGGCACTCCTCGCCGTCGGCAGGGCGGACGAGGCCGCGGCCGTCCTGGCCCGCCTGCGCCCAGCCCTCCACGAGCGGGGCCGCTTCCGACTGCTGCGGGCCCGCGTCCTGCTCGCCCAGGGCGATGTCGCGGGCGCCCGCGACATCTTCGAGCGCGGCTTCGAGGTCGACGACCTGAGGGAGGGGGACGACGTTCTGACCCGGACGTGGACGTCGATCGCTCCGGGGGAGCGGTTGCCTCGGCGGTATGACTTCCGTATGCGACCGGATTGACACGGTCGTTGCCGCTTGCGGGCCGGTTTGCCGCCTGCGGCGGGGGCGGGCTCCCTGCGGGGGCGTGCCCCGGATACCGGCTGCGGGTCGTCTTGCCGCCTGCGGCGGGGGCGGCCTGCGGCCGCGTCCTCAAACGCCGGACGGGCTGATTTTGCTGGCGTAGTCCGCAACC